>JAJYKO010000073.1 GCA_021788565.1 Chloroflexota bacterium | reverse complement strand
TCTGGTGGATACCGTTCACGATAGCGCTCATAATCCTGCTGGCCTGTTGCGTTCCCTGCCTCCTGGCGATGGTGGAAGAGATGTAGGCCGTTTGGTACAATCCATATAGTGCACTCAACCGCGCCTGATTTCACGGCGGCGGATGGTGGTGTCGCTGCTTGCCGACGTAGCTCAATTGGCAGAGCAGTGGTTTTGTAAACCACCGGTTGCGGGTTCGAGTCCCATCGTCGGCTCTGTGCAGAAGTGGGTTCCTGCTAAACAGGAACCCCTTTGTTTATGCTGGTTCCGCAATCCCTGGCGGGCTCGGCCGTGGCCGGGTCCGGGTGTACGACAACTACCACGACAACCAGCTTCGGCCGGAGTTTGCGCCTCTCAACTCGCGACTCATGGGCCAATCCAGCAAGGGGAGGCTGATGCTGGTTGTGCAGTACTCCGTGCAATTGTGTTTCCTCCCGAATTTGACCTCTAGGAACCGCGCACAATGGCTGGGTCCGGTGGCCTATTCCGAAATCCAGACGGCTGTCCCTGCGCAACGAGTGTTCTGCTATAATCAACAGCACGCTCGTAGCGTGCTGTCATTGCGGATCGATCCTCAGCTCTGACGACTTTCGGACCACGGGTTTCTCGCAGCTCCTTGCTCGATTACGTGTTGGTTAGAGGGAGCTTTCCGATGGTTCTCACGAAGTACGAGCACCCTGACGCCGTACAAGCCACGTCGGATGCCTGCTCTCTCGAACTGATAGTGGAACCCTTGCTTTGGGCAATCGAGCATGACCAGCTAGTCGTTGCTCAAGGCTTGTGGCAGCACATCGACGGGCTCGCTCTTCTCCCTTTTCTCCTGCACAGCACCTGGGCCGATCGGATCGCAGCTTTTCCTCTCAACGCTTCGTTCACTTTGGTGCCCTTTTCATCATCCGACGCGGCTATCCTTGAAGAGCCCATATTTGCGCCGAACGAAGTTCACAGCGCTCGCTACCGGGCGCGAGCACAGCGAAACAGTGATAATCGCTCTCACGCTACCGATTTCTACTGGCCAGACTGGGAGGCTGGCTACGTATCCGCCAAGAACGAAATCAATGAGCGTTCTTTGCCCTCTTGCTCATACATCACCGTGACCCCCGTGGGACCGGACGGTCGGCAAAGATCTTGGTCACGCCCACTGCTTGGCCGATACGCCAAGCGCAACAATTTCCGGCCCAGGCTTATGGTTCCTGGTCGGGGAAACGACTCGTGGACTCCCGACGCTCTGCGTGCCCTGACCTCAAGCGATCTACTCATCATCAATCTCCAGCAGGTACGTGGAGAGCGCATGATGCGCTTCATCCAACGGGTGTTAGCCGCACACGACCCTTCAAGGCCATGTCTCGTCGTGGCGTCATCGCCATCCGACCTGCTATTCCTCGATGACCCCACTATCGCCTCACTTGCCCGAGTGATACCTGTAGGAGATGAGCCTGCGGTCCCGCTTGTGGAAGTACAAACCGTTGGCCACGAACGCCCGCAGCTCGAGCGTGAATTCGACCTTACGCTGCGAGAACTACGGGGAGAGTCTCAGGATCACGACAGGCTTGTCCAGCTTGGGATGTCGGCATGATGGGCCGCCAATCAGGGGCTCGTCTCGGACCCATCGGCCGATCCAAGTGTCCGGCGCTTCTTCGCCACGCTTGATCGATTGGCGTCGCGGGATTTCGCCAGGCTATCCGACTTCAATGCCTTCAGGGGGCTCTTGCTGCGGATGGTCCAGGACGCGGGGCGCATAGAGGAACGCTGCGCGGCTCTGGAGGCCTGCGTGCTTCGCCATCTGAACCGCTCAGACGGCCCTGTTACGGTCGTGGTTCGCGAGGCAGCCTCCGCGAGCGTTCTCGCGGAGCGGCTTGCGCGGGTCCTTGGATGCAGTCTTCAGGAGCTTGCCGCCTGGAAGATACAGATCCAGACTAGCCGCAGGCCCGCATCGGCAGAACGGCCGGAGACGCTCGTGATGCTGGGTTTCTCGGGCTTCTCTTCCATAGACGTGATCCTGTCCAGCAGGGCGGAGCGAGTGGTGCTCGTGCTTGACCCTGTTGAAGCGAGCCTGGCAGCCATGAGCGCCAGGCGAACCGGCTACTGGCTGCGGCGCGCGGGATTACGGGAGGATCCCTTGACAGCTGTGGCAAACGCGTCACAGCCCGTGGCTCTGCGTGGCGAAAGTGTCTCTCTTGCGTACTGCTTCGACATCTTCCGACCTCTGAACCCGCCCAGCCAGCTCCCTGGCGCAAGCAAAGACCTAATGGAGAGGCATCGGCTGCTAATCACGTTCCTCGATGGGGAGTCGCTCGTCGTGGATTCGACGCGCCGCTTTGACAGGATCGAACCTGCCCTCGCGGTGAGCAAGACCGTAGCAGCTTCTGCTCTCAACCCGGGAGACGAGGTGATCCTGACGGACCAGAGCCGCTCGTTCTCAGAAGGACTCATAGAGTTGCTTGATTCAGATACGTTCAGGGAGCAGGCGGGGCGGAGGAAGACCTGGGTGACGATGGTGGAAGCCCTGGCCCAGGCCAGAAAGCTCAAGAAGCGAGAGATCCATCGCCAACTCGCGTCAATGGGCGTCGCCGTGGACTACCAGACGGTGCGCGCGTGGACAAGTCCTACAGAAGACGACGACCGGGTCCCAGCGCATTGGGACCACTTCACTGCTCTGGCCAAGGTGCTGGAAATCGGCCTGCCAGGGCCAGAGCTGCGGACCATTTTTGACGCTATCAGAACTCTTCGCGTCTGGCACAGGAAGGCAGGACGCGACCTAGTGAGGATGATGCGGGCGGCGAGGGCTGGCCGACTTGACCCGGTAGCCCTGAAAAGAGTAGAGACTAGTTTCGGGGTGACCGTGCGCGAGTTGATAGAGGCCACCAGGGTGGCCATCATCGATGATATCCTGCCGGAGGTCTAGTTGGAGGAATATGCTACGTACCTGACGTTTGCCAGAGGATTTGTGCGACGTTTCGCTGAGCGCGTCGTCGGCAAGGATCCCGGAGCCGCGTGCATTGTGGGCTCTCGGCCTTCAGACCACATACTTGGAGGCTTCCTTACCCCTGTTAGGCATCCAGCACCCGAGGACGATCTCGAAGAGGCGCAAGTCCAGGACCTGCCCCAAGATTCGGCTTACGAGCAGACATCGATCGGATTGGAGTGGCCGGTCGATTTCGAACGCATGGCAGGATCGTCAGCACGCGTAGAGGTCTCGCTCTGCGTGTTCAACCGCGTGTTGCCCACCTTTGACGAGCAGGCGGCTCACATCAGCTGGAAGACTCAGAGGCCGAAGGACGTATCCACGTCCGACGGCACCCCTGATCCGGAGGCGGACCTGATCCCAGTGTGGAGGCGCTGTGAACTCGGCCCGTTCAGCGTGATGGTCGATTTGGACGAGTTGCACCGCAAACGGAAGCTTCTAGTGCCGATCACGCCTGTTATCCAAGCGCAGTGGGCCGAGCATGCCCCGAAAATCGCGAATCGCTATCCCACCTTGTCTCGTATCACTGTCAGGCGGTCGCTCTTCACCGAGAACGGATACCCAGCATGGTGCGGCGAGTTGCACCAGACCCAGAAACGGGACGACTGGGCTGCGGATCTCGATATCAGGCTTACGCCGATTGCGACGGAGCCGGGGTGCGGGCGCATCTCGCTGCGAGTCATAAACCGGACACCACCGTCCAGCAAGCAGACAAGCGAGGATTTCGATCACAACCTGTACGCTGTGGACCTCAGTGTCGAGGTCCCGAAGCGGGCGCACAAATACCAGCTGTTCCGGGAGCTTCTTCAGAGCTACAGGTACGATTTGCGCCTTCCGGCGGTCGGCCTCAACTGCCACGCTGAATTTGAGGAGAGGCCGGATACATTCTTAATCAAAGCGGACCCCGTGCCGAGAAAGGAGCAGGGAAGGCTCGAGCCTCGGGAGCTTGAGCGCGCCGCCCCAACCTTTCGTGCGCTGCGCACCGACCCGGTTCCAGTCCTCCTGTCTATTCTCGAAGCCATGCGCGAATACGACTCGCGCGTCTGGCAGTCGAAGATCGACGCCCTCACGGGAGACTCCCGGAGGGAGGCGGAAGCCGACAGGACCCGTTTCCGGAAGAATGAGATAGCCGCTTTTGAGCGGGGGATAAGGCTTCTCGAGAGCGGGAAATACCCTCTCGTGCTCCGCGCTTTCAAGTACATGAACGAGGCAATGGGCGACGTTGGCGATCTGAAGGGCCTGATCCCCTCCAAGGTCGAAGGACGCCGCCACTTCTCGCAGTGGCGCCTCTTCCAAATCGTGTTCATCGTCGCCCAGCTGCCGGGCCTCGCTTCGCGCGAGTATCCCGAGCTGGAGCATGATGCTGATGACTACGTCGATATTCTGTGGTTTGCTGCTGGTGGTGGCAAGACAGAGGCGTTTTTCGGCGTGATACTCTGGCAGGCATTCTTCGACAGGCTGCGGGGCAAGATCCTTGGTACGACCGCGCTCGTGCGCTTCCCACTCCGCTTGCTTGCCTTTCAGCAGCTCCAGCGTATCGCGCGCGCCCTCGCCGCCGCGGATCTGATCAGGATTCGAGAGAGGCTTGGCGGTGCCCATTTCTCCCTCGGATATTACGTGGGCGGCACCCAAACGCCGAACAGCATTGACGAAGAACGCCACCAGAGGTACTCCCGGAACGGCATAGACCAGATCGAGAGGAAGCTCAGCGAATGCCCATACTGCGGGAGCGACGTGACTATCAAATACGAGAAGTCGCTTCGGCTAATGGAACATCACTGCGAGAACCCCAAGTGCCCGCAGGGCTCAGGTCGACTTCCCATCTACATCGTCGATAGAGACATCGAGCGCTTCCTTCCCACTGTGGTCGTCGCCACAGTAGACAAGCTGGCCCAACTGGGGCAGCAGCAGCGTTTCGCAAATATCCTGGGCCGCTTCACTCTTGTGTGCGAGAAGCACGGCGCGTCGTTCTGGAACACGGAAGGAGGGCATTGCCAGGCCGCTAAAGCCGTCGGGCCGGGGCCGGTACGGGCCGAAATACCCGCGGTCTGTGACGGGGCCAGCGTGAGGTTTGGCCCCTTCCACGACCCGGGTCCCTCGCTGCTCGTCCAGGATGAACTGCACTTGCTCAGTGAGGAACTGGGCGCGTTCGACGCCCACTATGAGACCACGGCCATGCACCTGATGGAGACATTCAGGCAGAAGCCATGGAAAATCATCGCGGCCACAGCTACCATTACCGACTTTGAGGAGCATGCGCACCAGCTCTATTTGAAGGGGGCCAGGCAGTTCCCAGCCCCAGGTCCCGAGGCGTTCGAGTCGTTCTACTATAGCCTGGACGAAGAGAGGGTGGGACGCATCTTTGTGTCCCTGGTCGGGGTCGGGCGAAAACATACCCCCGCGGTGACAAAGTGTCTCTCCATTGTATACCAAGAGTTACAGGCGGCTCGTGATCTGGCGAGAAACGATATCAGCGGCGCCTGCGACCGCTATGGGCTTGGCCCGACCACACGGCAGGAATTCGATGGAATGCTCTTCTACTACGAACTCGCTCTGACTTACGTTCTCACGAGAAAGGGGAGCGACCAGGTGGCCGAGGCCATTGAGTCTAGGGTGAAGCGGGAACTGGCCGAGGTTTGCAGCGATGCTGGGGAGCTACGGATAGAGACGTTTAACGGCAGCGTCGATATGGGCGAGATGATAGATGCGATGCGGCAGATAGAGGGGGCAGACCCTACACTCGACCCAGCCGAGAGGACGCGAGGTCTGGTGACCACGAATATCATCAGTCACGGCGTGGACGTGGATCGCTTCAACATCATCGTTTTCGCAGGCTTTACTCGCCTGGTAGCTGAATACATCCAAGCGTCCGCGCGCGTTGGCAGGCGCTTCCCGGGCATATCGATCCTAGTCGCGACCCCCCAGAGCGAGCGCGACCGGAGCATCTACGAGCGATTTGGCAAGTTCCACGAGTATCTTGATCGGCTAGTGGATCCCTCCGCGGTGAACCGCTGGCCGGTTCCTGCCCTGCGCCGGACCGTACCAGGACTGCTGGCAGGATACCTGATGGGGGGCGCCGCCTTCCTCATGGACAGGAGGCTAGAAAACATCGAGAACGTGCAGAAGGCCCTGGGTACCGTTGGCAGCGGGCCCCTGCAGGAAGCGGAGGTCGTGCGGTGGCTGATCGAGGCCTTAGGGGCGAGTGGCCGCCCGGACTACTCGACGCAAGCAGCTGGCATTATCAGCAACAACTTCGCGCTAGTCGTGAACGCTGAGCCGTCCAGCACGTACCTCGAGAACTTGCTGAGCAAGAGGCTTCACCCGATGCGAAGCCTCAGAGACGTCGATGACCCCGCTGACATTATCGTGCCGAGAGACGACCGCGAGATTATGAGGGGGCTGATCCGTGGCTGAAGAGACAAACCTGAACGGCGAAGTCGAGTCGCGATTTCGTGGCTCGACTTTGCAGATGTCAAGAAGCGTGGGACAGCTCCTGTTCACATACCTCCCCGGCCGCGTGGTCGATTGGGAGGATGGTACTGCTATTGTCCAGCTGCGAAACGTGCGGCTCGCGCGTGTATGGAGCGACCGCGAGTCGCGGCTGGTACTTCGAGAAGTGGCCGAATATCTGGAGGGTTGGCAGGCGAAAGGCGGCACCGTGCATCCTGCGTTCGCCGACCCCACCTCGACGCAGGCTCGTTTCACTGTAGGCGAACCCGCGGCGATAACCGCCTCCCCGCTACAGGGAGCGATGGTATGCAGGGCTTGCGGGCGCCTGGTGTTTGGGAGCCTCGCGAACTTGCAGAAGCGCAAGTTCCTTTGCCCCAGCTGCAACCGCCACACCCTTCGCCAATTCGGACAGGTGCTGATCCACGGCTGCGGCGCCCTGGTTCCCATCGCAGAGTTCATGCCGTGGCTAAAGCAAGAAGACGGGGTCTACCAGCTGTCCCAGTTGCCCATTCGATGCAAGACGTGCGGCAAGGACGCAGTTCTAGAAGTACCTGCCCGATCCGAAAGAGCGCGCGACATGAAGGTGATCTGTCGAAGGTGCAAGAGCGAAGCGGCATCCCGTCTCGTTGCCCGTTGTCCTGAATGCTCTAAGGAGTTCGCAGGCAAGACTGCAACTGACGGGGCAGAGACCGAGAATGACGAGGGCAAACCAACCGTGGTTGCGAGGGTAGCCATGCGTCTGGTCAACTCGCGTGCGAACGAGGCCTACTATCCGCACACCATCAGCCTCCTCAGACTGGACAAGCCGCAACTGGCGAACCATGAAGACGACGAGACGCGAATGCTTTTCAGGATGTTGCCCCAGGGTGCCCTGTCCCGGGCCGGTGCGTTCGGGTCAATCGATACGCTGCAGGCACTGACGGAGCATCTGAGGGACGCGACTCTGAAAGGCGATTCTGCCGAGGTGGCCAGGCTACGGGCAGAGATCGTCAGAGCAGCTTCGACCCCCCCGCCTTCGGCGCCAGCGATCCCAGCCGTCACAATGGATGGTGTGGCACCAGACATCGTGAAAGCGATCGAGGAGTCGCTGGTTTTCCGGACTGCGGTCACCTCGCGGAGCATTGAGGAAGTCCTTCGGCACAGCCAGGGTGCCACCGCGATGCTGCTGAGCGATATTGCGCGCCGCCAAACCACTCTAGGGATATCTAGGATCGCCCTCGTTGATGACCTGCCAGTCATTTCGGCCGCGTTCGGCTTTACACGTCGTTCGGCGGATCCAACCTATGATGAAGAAGCCCTGAACGCCCACGGGCTTCCGACACAGCTGCGCCCGTTTTACGCCCTGGATGAGGGCGCGGCTCGGTCTATGGACCGGGTGGACCTGAAGGGCACGATCCCGATACTGGCCAAGGAGGGCGAGCATGAGGGGATCTTCATCGGGCTGAGTGCCTCGCAGGTTGGGAACTGGCTCGAGCGAAACGGGGTGAGAATACCCGCCGGTTACGGGTCCCCGCTCGAGAGGCTCCTTCTGAATCTGGAGCGAGTGGATAGATACTACGACGACGTTGAGAAGCTGCCACTGCGACGCATGGTTTATGGGCTGGTCCACACCCTTTCGCACGTCTCCATGAGAATTGTCAGTAAGCTTGCGGGATTCGAGCGCACGTCCCTCAGCGAATATATCTTTCTTCCGCTCCTCGGCACAGTGGTGTATGCCAACGGCAGCGCCGTCAAGCTTGGTGGGATGGAGACCGTCATCCGGGACCGACTGCTGGAATTCCTCGACGGCCTCGAGAGCGAAGGCATGAGCTGCCTGTACGACCCTGATTGCCTTGATCGGAAAGGCGCCTGCCACGGCTGCATTCACTCGCCGGAGATATCTTGTCGCGCTTTCAATCACGGTCTTTTTCGCGCCTTCCTGAGCGGCGGGCACGCTCCGTGGGAGCCAGCATCGACCGACAAAGACATCGTGGGTTATTGGGAATGACGGGCCGATATGCACAAGCGCTGCTGAGGCTCTCGTGGCTGCTCGATTCGATGGAAACCCAGATCGACTCGGCCCCGGGAAGTTTCGCGCTGTCTAAGGCAGAACTGCGCAATCTCGTGGGTTCCAGACGTGCAACAGACGATGAGATCGCGGCATCCTTGGCTGCGCTCTCCGAACTGGGCGCCGTGAGAAGCCTTGGGAAGGACTGGGTCTTTGACGTGCAAGAGTTTGCGCGGTCTTCTGCGTACCGCAGGGGCGTCAGAGACGGCATCGAGGCGACGCTAGGCCTAAGCAGCGGTGACAGTATCAGGCTTCTGGCGGCCCTGCCCCCGACGCTTGATCAGGAGCTCCGGGAGCGACTTCCTGATGGAGTCGCAGATTTGCGCTCAGCGGTCGTCAACTTGATAGCTTCTGCGGAGAAGAGAATCGTGCTTGCCTCACCGTTCTGGGACGAGGAGACGGCCGATGAGCTTTGTGGCCTCCTTTCCCGACGCGCGGCTGCGGGCGTCCGTATCGACCTACTGGGTCGGGTTGTCGGTGGCCCCAGCTCTTCAGGTATCGCTTTGAAGAACCTGGCCGATCATCTCGATCCAGAGCAGACGAGGGCCGTTTCGTGGTTCCGGTCAGTATCCAAGGACCGTTTCGGTTCGGAGACATTCCACTTCAAGGTCGCGATAGCGGACGGGACTAGAGCCTACCTCGGAACCGCCAATTTCACCAGCCCTAGCCTGCGCTCGCGAATGGAACTGGGAATCGTGGCATCCGGAGGTTTGGCTTCGACACTCGAGAAGCTCGTCGATTTTGTGCTCGGCCTATGAGCGTGGGACTGATCTCCGCTGAGAGAAAGAGGGGTGCTTACTTCACTCCGCAAGCAATAGCTTCGATTCTCTCAGCTTGGGCGGTGCGCTCGCCTACTGATCGGGTTCTTGATCCCAGCGCCGGTGACGGTGAACTGATAGTGTCCGCAGTGCAACGCCTGCGCGCACTCGGCGCCCGTCCAGGATCGGAGCGCGTGGAAGGCGTCGAGATCGATCAGGGCAGTGCAGCGAGGGCAAAGGACCGGCTCTCCAGCCTTGGGGCTTCAGGGACGATCTACATCGTCAGTGCTTTTCCATCCAACGGCTTGCTCAAGCCAGGCTACGACGGTATGGTCGTCAACCCCCCGTGGGTCAGGTACCAGCTTTTCAGCGGTGAGATCCGTCGCCACGCGCTAGAAGAGGCACGCGCTCATGGCGTCGAGCTGTCAGGAAGGACAAGCTTCTGGGCTCCTTACCTCGTGTATGCGGCTTCGCTGCTCGCCCCGAACGGACGGCTCGCGGCAGTGGTGCCCGCCGAGATCATCGCTGCGGACTATGCCCAGCCGATTCGGGACTACCTGTTGCGGCGCTTCGGGCGTATCCGTCTTCTGGCTTTCGACGCTCCCTGCTTCAGTGAAGTGGAGGTGCAACCCCTCGTTCTGCTATCTGACAACGAGGGATCCGACGGGCTGGAGATGTGGCGACTAGCGAAACCTGAAGATGTCGATCTGGAGAGCCAGCGCGCAACGCCAATAGGGGCATGTACTCCTTTGCTGGGGGCCAGGTGGACCGGCCTGTTCGCCGGGACAGGCGCCAGTCTCTGGGACACGCTTTGCCAACATTCGGACATAGTTCGTCTGGGCAGCATCGCGGCCATTGGCCTTGGTATAGTCACTGGTTCGGACCGCTTCTTCATGCTCAGCAGGGAGACGATTTCCTCGTGGGAACTTCCGGAAATCTGTCTCGTTCCAGCCCTCACTACCCTCAAGCATGCGTCAGGATTACGGATCACCAGTGCCGACTGGCAGAGCATGGGAGCGAGCGGCAAGCCTGTCTACATGTTCAGGGGACCCCTTCAGGGCGAGGAATTAACCGCGAACGCCGCGGCGTATGTGAAGCACGGCGAGACGAGCGGTTACAACCTGTCCTACAAGTGCCGGATTCGCGATCCATGGTATAGCCTTCGCCTTCCAGCACCCAGCCAGGCCTTGTTGACGTATATGGTGGGAACTCTGCCGCGCATCGTGCTTAACGAGGCCCAACTGCTTAGCACGAACCTGGCGCATCGCGTTGATTTCATCCAAGGATCATTCTCACCCCGTGCCGTGGCTGCATCTGCTACTAGCACTCTTACCCAAATAAGCGCCGAACTCGAGGGGCGGAGCTATGGCGGGGGGGTTCTGAAGCTCGAGGTGGGAGACGCCAGGCGTCTCCAGGTCGTATTGCCGTCACAGGCTGCCACTGCGAGCCTTGAAAGAAATTTCGAGCAGATCGATCGCCTGCTCAAGAACTCGGACGTTGAAGCAGCAGCATCACTGGTTGATCGCATTGTTCTGTCGGACCAGCTTGGATTGACTCACGCCCAACTCAACGAGCTGAGAGTAATGCTTGCTCGCTTAAGGGCGCGTCGCCTGCACAGCTAGTCTCCTGTAGCTTGTCGCGAACCGCTGATTTCGCTGCCTAGTGCGGATTCCGCCCCATTCTGGACAGTCATTCCGCGGCAATCATTCCACTGATTCCACGCCAAGGCGGACGGTGATTCCGCTGTAAGGCGGGCACTCGTTCCGCGGCAAGCCGACCACCCATTCCGCGGGAAAGCGTCCAGCGATTCCGCCGAAAGCATCCACTTACTGGTTGCTGGTGGCGGTGATCGGAGCACAGCGATGCTGGGTAGCCGAAGTTGTTAGCCTACGCCCCGAAGAAAAGCAGGGGGGCGTAGATGTCGGCGAAGAGGTTATCCATGCGCAAGATCAAGGAAGTGCTGAGGCTGAAGTGGTCGCTGGGTCTCAGCAACAGGACCATCGGGAGGAGCTGCGGGATCGGGCACACGGTGGTGTCGGAGTACATCAGGCGAGCGGAGAGGGCAGGGCTGAGCTGGCCGCTCGATCCCCAGAGGGACAACGCCCACCTTGAGAGGCTGCTCTTTCCTCCACCGACCCAGGTGCCGTCGTCGGAGAGACCGGTTCCTGACTGGACTACGGTCCACAGGGAGTTGAAGCGGAAGGGGGTGACGCTCTTCCTGCTATGGGAGGAGTACAAAGCCTCGAACCCAGAGGGCTTCCAGTACAGTTGGTTCTGCGAGATGTACAGGGGGTGGGCAGCCAAGCTCGACGTGGTAATGCGCCAGGAGCACCGGGCTGGGGAGAAGCTCTTCGTGGACTACTCCGGGCAGACGATACCGGTGACGGATCGTAGGACGGGAGAGGTGAGGCAGGCGCAAGTGTTCGTGGCCGTCCTGGGAGCATCGAGCTACACATACGCCGAGGCCACCTGGACCCAGGGGTTATCCGACTGGATCGGCTCCCACGTCCGGGCCTTCGCTTTCCTGGGGGGCCTGCCCGAGATCGTCGTCCCCGACAACCTTCGCAGTGGGGTGGCCAAGGTCAGCCTCTACGAACCCGACATCAACCCCACCTACCAGGAGATGGCGGCCCACTACGGTGTAGCGGTGATACCGGCAAGGCCAAGCCGCCCGAGAGACAAGGCAAAGGCGGAAGTGGGGGTGCAGGTGGTGGAGCGGTGGATCGCGGCGAGGCCTGATGCGCGAACCGCGAAGTCAGGCTCAAGTTGGTGTAGAATTGGCTATTCCTTGAGCGGGGCGGGAGAGATGATACCTCAGGTGGAGTTACATCGGGTCGAACTGGAGATCCTGTGCCGTCG
>JAJYKO010000072.1 GCA_021788565.1 Chloroflexota bacterium | reverse complement strand
ATGGCCGACTTTCGCACTCTGGTAGCCGAGGCGGGACGTTATGGCATCGAGATCGCCCTGGATATCGCCCTGCAGACCTCGCCCGACCACCCCTACGTGCGGGAGCATCCTGAGTGGTTCAGGTGGCGCCCAGACGGGACGATTCAGTACGCCGAGAACCCGCCAAAGAAGTACCAGGACATCTATCCCCTGAACTTCGACACCGTTCGGTGGCGTGAGCTGTGGGTGGAGACGAAGGACGTCATCCTGTTCTGGATCGGTCAGGGGGTACGGATATTCAGGGTGGACAACCCTCACACCAAGCCGTTCGCCTTCTGGGAATGGCTGATCGCCGAGGTCAAGCGGGACTACCCCGAGGTGATCTTCCTGTCGGAGGCGTTCACCCGGCCCAAGGTGATGTATCGCCTCGCCAAGCTCGGCTTCACCCAGTCGTATACCTACTTCGCCTGGCGAAACGTCAAGTGGGAACTTGCCCAGTACTTCACCGAACTAACCCAGCCCCCCGTGAAGGAGTTCTTCCGGCCCAATCTCTGGACGAACACGCCAGATATCCTCACGGAGTACTTGCAGCACGGCGGAAGGCCGGCCTTCATGGCGCGGCTGGTGCTCGCGGCCACCCTCGGGGCGAACTTCGGCATCTACGGTCCGGTCTTCGAGCTGCAGCAGAACGTAGCAAAGGAGCCGGGAAGCGAGGAGTACCTGAACTCGGAGAAGTACGAGATCAAGTACTGGGACAGGGACGATCCGAGCAGCCTGAGGGATCTCATCGGTCGGGTGAACCGGATTCGAAAAGAGAACATGGCCCTGCAGAGCGATTGGGGGTTGCGGTTCCACCACACGGACAACGAGGCGCTCATCTGCTACAGCAAAGCCACCGAGGATCGCTCCAACGTGATCCTCGTGGTCGTGAACCTGGACTACCAGTGGAAGCAGTCCGGCTGGGTAGATCTTGACCTGCAGGAACTGGGGTTGGGTGCCGATTACCCATTCCAGGTTCACGACCTGCTGACCGATGCCAAATACGAGTGGCACGGCCCTCGCAACTTCGTCGAGTTGAGCCCGCACCTGATCCCGGCGCATATTTTCAGGGTGGAGGGGCGTGCGTGACCAGGATAGGTCCCGTGGAGGCCGGCGGCTCTGCCGGCCCGCTCGTGCGGGCGGGTACAGCGCGCCGCCCTTACATGCTGATAGCTCGCTAGAGGTAGGCGGTCGATGAGTCGCGGAAAAGATGCTTTCCTGGCGGAGAACAACCCGCTATGGTACAAGGACGCTATTATCTACGAGGTCCACGTTCGGGCCTTCGCCGACAGTAACGCCGACGGGATCGGCGATTTCCGCGGCCTCACCGATAGCTTGGCTTACCTCCAGGATCTGGGCGTGACGGCCATCTGGCTCCTGCCTTTCTATCCTTCGCCGTTGAGAGACGATGGGTACGATATCTCCGATTACACCAGCGTCAACCCATCCTATGGGACCCTGAGGGATTTCAGATCGTTCGTGGCTGAAGCTCACCGTCGCGGGCTGCGCGTCATAACGGAGCTGGTCGCCAACCACACCTCGGACCAGCATCCGTGGTTCCAGCGGGCCAGGCTGGCCAAGCCCGGCAGCCCGGCGCGCGACTTCTACGTATGGAACGATAACCCTGACAAGTATCGGGATGCGCGGATCATCTTCAAGGACTTCGAGCCCTCCAACTGGAGTTGGGATCGAGTGGCTGGGGCATACTACTGGCACCGCTTTTATTCCCACCAGCCGGATCTGAACTACGATAATCCGCAGGTGCAGCAAGCGATCGTGCGGGCGATGGACTTCTGGTTGGAAACGGGAGTGGATGGGCTCCGCCTCGACGCCGTTCCGTACCTGTACGAGCGAGAGGGCACTAACTGCGAGAACCTCCCGGAGACCCACGCCTACCTCAAACGGCTGCGGGCCCACATGGACGAGAGCTTCAAGGATCGGATGGTGCTCGCGGAGGCGAACCAGTGGCCCGAGCAAGCGGTCGCCTACTTCGGCGACGGGGATGAGGCCAACATGGCCTTCAACTTCCCCGTCATGCCCCGCATGTTCATGGCCATCCGGATGGAGGACCGTTACCCCATCATCGACATCCTTTCCCAAACCCCGCCCATCCCAGAGAAGGCCCAGTGGGCGCTCTTCCTGCGCAACCACGACGAACTCACCCTGGAGATGGTTACCGACGAAGAGCGGGACTACATGTACCGGGTCTACGGGCGCGACCCGGAGGCCCGGATAAACCTGGGGATTCGGCGACGCCTCGGCCCCCTGCTGGGCAACGACAGGCGGCGTATCGAGCTGATGAACGCGCTTCTCTTCTCCCTCCCGGGCACGCCGGTCATCTATTACGGCGACGAGATCGGCATGGGGGACAACATCTACCTGGGCGATCGCAACGGGGTGCGCACCCCGATGCAGTGGAGCGCGGACCGCAACGCCGGGTTCTCCAAGGCAAATCCCCAGAGGCTCTACCTACCGGTGATCATCGATCCCGAGTACAGCTACGAGACCGTGAACGTGCAGACCCAGGACCGCAACCCCCACTCGCTGTTGTGGTGGATGAAGCGGCTGATAGCTTTGCGCAAGCGCTTCAAGGCGTTCGGCCGCGGCTCGCTGGAATTCCTCTATCCCGAAAACCGGAAACTTCTGGCTTTCGTTCGACGGTACCAGGAGGAGACCATACTGGTGCTTGCGAACCTCTCTCGCTTCGTCCAGTACGCAGAGCTGAACCTGGCGGAGTTCAAGGGGCTGGTGCCGGTGGAGCTGTTTGGCCAGACGGAGTTCCCGGTAATCACAGACCAGCCTTACTTCCTAAGCATCGGTCCGCACGGTTTCTATTGGTTCGTGCTCTCTCCACAGCGGGTATCAGCTGCTCAGCCGGTGCCGGTCACAGAGCCCAGGGCCCGGATCCCGGCAATCACGGTGAGCGCCGGCTGGGAGCAGCTGGTTCAGGCGAAGGATGGTTCCGCCCTGCGGGACATTCTGCCAGCGTATCTCCGTACGCGGCGCTGGTTCGGCCGAAAGGCCCGCCGGATAAAGGGGACACAGATCCTGGATGCCGTTTCGGTACCTTATCAGGGGGGGAACGGCTACATAGCCCTCGTGCAGGTGGACTACACCGAGGGTGATGCGGATACCTACGCCCTGCCACTCGCCTTCGCGAGCGGCGAGCGAGCCGAGCAGTTGACTCGCGAGTTGCCGCGCACCATCATCACCAGGCTCAAGACTCGCGGCAGTACCGGCGAGGGAGTGCTGTACGATGCCCTGGCGGAGCCGGCCTTCTGCGAGGCGCTCCTGGGGTCGATAGCGGACCGCCACCGCTTGCGTGGGGCGGAGGGGAAGCTGCTGCCGACCACTACTCGAGGCTCCAGGCGGATCCTGCGGGCGGGCAGTGGCGCCCTGGAGCCGTCCCTGGCCAAGGCGGAGCAGAGCAACACCTCCGTGATCTACGGCGACCGCTTCATCCTGAAGTTCTTCCGCAGGCTGGAGGCCGGGCAGAACCCGGATGTGGAGATTGGGCGCTTCCTCACCGAGCGGGGCTACCGCCATACCCCGCCGTTGATGGGCTCCCTGGAGTACCAACCGTCCCACGGGGAGCCGATGACCCTAGCGATCCTGCAGGGGCTGGTGCACAACGAGGGCGATGCGTGGCAGTACACCCTCAGCGTCCTGAGCCGCTATTTCGAACACAGCCTGGCCGCACAAGGTGAGCCTGAGATGGCACCTGTCTCCGCCAGGGCTCAGCTAGCCCTCGTCGACAAGCCGTTCCCGCCCACGGTGCAGGAGACCATCGGTGGCTACCTCGAGACGGCCGAGCTTCTTGGCCGGCGCACCGCCGAGATGCACTCCATGCTGGCAAGCGACGCGAACGATCCGGACTTCGCGCCCGAACCGTTCACGATGTTCTACCAGCGCAGCCTCTATCAGTCCATGCGGAACCTGACCGCCCAGACCATGCAAACGCTTCGCCGCTCGCTGCCTGATCTTCCCGAACCGCTTCGAGCAGAGGCGCAAAGAATCGCCGTCTCAGAGAGCGAGCTGCTGAAGAGGTTCCGACTGCTGGCGGACCGCAAGCTCACCGGAATGCGGATCCGATACCACGGCGACTACCATCTCGGGCAGGTGCTCTACACGGGCATGGATTTCGTGATAATCGACTTTGAGGGGGAGCCAGGGCGGCCGCTCAGTCAGCGGCGGATCAAACGATCCGCTTTGACGGACGTGGCCGGGATGCTCCGATCCTTCCATTACGTCTCCCACGCCCCGCTCTTCGGGCAGGCGGAGGGCGTGGTGGTACGACCGGAAGATATGCCGCGGCTGGAGCGATGGGCCAGGTTCTGGTACTGTTGGGTAAGCGTGGCTTTCCTCAAGGGCTATCTCGGCTCCGCGGCCGAGGCCACCTTCTTGCCTGAGAGCAGGGAGGAGCTGCAACTGCTGCTAGACGCGTTCCTGCTGGAAAAGGCGATCTACGAACTGAGCTACGAGCTCAACCATCGACCTACCTGGGTGAGCATCCCTGCCCACGGGATCCTGGACCTCTTGTGATAAGGAAGACACTGTTGGAGCATGAAGGCCTAAAAACTGTAGCCGCGGCCTTTAGGCTGCGCGTAGGCCGTTCGGCGTGAGCACGCGCAGGCTGAAGCCTGCGGCTACTAGCGGGCACCCGGCGGGCGGGTACGGCGCCCCGCCCCTACAAAGGCACGCTCTGGTAGGGGCCGGCGGCCCGCCCAGGCGACGGACATGGTGGCCCGCTGGCATGAGCGCACGAGGCAAGAAGGAGGCGAGGCGGTTATGAGCGAGACGACCAAGCGCACAGGTTCGAGAGGGGACTCTCAGACGAAGGCTCAGAAGGAGACCTCGTCTCCGGCGACGCTCCTGAGCGACGACGACCTCTTTCTCTTTAACGAGGGCAGCCATCTGCGCCTCTACGACCACCTCGGGGCCCACCGACTGACGGTCGATGGGGAGGAAGGAGCCTACTTCGCCGTGTGGGCCCCCAATGCCGAGCGGGTCTACGTGATAGGCGACTTCAACGGTTGGAACGGGTCATCCAACCCGCTGTTCTCCAGGGGACAGTCCGGCATCTGGGAAGGCTTCGTGCCCGGACTGCGCAACGGGGCGCTCTACAAATACCACATCGTCTCCCGCCACAACGGCTACCAGGTGGACAAAGCCGATCCGTTCGCGACGTTTAACGAGGTATCGCCGAAGACGGCCTCCGTGGTGTGGGATCTGGACCACGAGTGGAAGGATCAGGAGTGGATGGCGACCCGCGGGGATCACAACGCCCTGCAGGCTCCCTACACGATCTACGAGGTCCACCTGGGATCCTGGATAAGGGTACCGGAGGAAGGGTATCGATCCCTGAGCTACGCGGAGATAGCGCCTCGACTCGCGGAGCACGTGAAGCAGATGGGATTCACCCACGTGGAGTTCCTGCCGGTGATGGAGCACCCGTTCTTCGGATCGTGGGGCTACCAGAGCACCGGCTACTTCGCCGCGAGCAGCCGCTACGGCACTCCTCAGGAGTTCATGTATCTGGTGGACTACCTGCACCAGCAGGGGATCGGGGTGATCCTGGACTGGGTGCCCTCTCACTTCCCCACCGACGAGCACGGCCTGGCCTACTTCGACGGCACCCACCTGTACGAGCACGCCGATCCCCGTCAGGGTTTCCATCCCGACTGGGGGAGCTACATCTTCAATTACGGCCGGAACGAGGTGCGCAGCTTCCTGCTGAGCAGCGCCATGTTCTGGCTGGACAAGTACCACGCGGATGGATTGCGTGTGGACGCCGTGGCGTCAATGCTCTATCTGGACTACTCGCGCCGCGACGGGGACTGGATACCCAACAAGTATGGGGGCAACGAGAATATAGAAGCCATCGATTTTCTGCGGCGCTTCAACCAGGAGGTGTACTCCCACTACCCGGACGTCCAGACCATCGCCGAGGAGTCCACCGCGTGGCCCATGGTCTCCAGGCCGACCTATGTGGGCGGACTTGGCTTCGGCATGAAGTGGGACATGGGATGGATGCACGATACCCTGAAGTACATGTCCCTGGACCCGATCCACAGGCAGTATCACCAGGACCTGCTGACCTTCCGGATGCTCTATGCTTTCACGGAAAACTTCATCCTGCCCCTTTCCCACGACGAAGTGGTGCACATGAAGGGTTCACTGCTCGGGAAGATGCCCGGGGACGCGTGGCAGAAGTTCGCCAACCTGAGGCTACTGCTGGGGTACATGTATGCCCAACCCGGCAAGAAGCTGCTGTTCATGGGCGACGAGTTCGGCCAGGGCCCTGAGTGGAACCACGACGTGAGCCTCGACTGGCACCAGCTTCAGCTCGATCCGCACGCGGGGGTTCAGCGATGGATGGAGGACCTGAACCGGTTCTACACCGGCGAGGGCGCGATGCACGATCTGGACTTCGACCCCGCGGGCTTCGAATGGATCGACGCCAGCGACGCCCCGAACAGCATCGTCAACCTCATTCGCAAGGGGAAAACCACCGGCGACCTGATCCTCGCGGCCTGCAACTTCACCCCTGTACCGCGGCACAACTACCGGATCGGCGTCCCTCGAGGAGGCTTCTGGCGGGAGATGTTGAACAGCGATTCTCCGCTCTACTGGGGGAGCGGACAGGGCAATATGGGCGGCATGGAGGCACAGCCGGTGGAGATGCACGGCCGGCCCTACTCCCTCCCTCTGACCCTGCCGCCCCTGGCGATCGTCTTCCTGAAGAGCACGGGCGCGTGACAAGGTGAGTGGGAGGCGGGGGAGGGCGAGCCTCCTGGCGAGCCGCCCGGTGATGCTCAATCACCCCTCCCCTGGGGACGGCAACACAATGTAGCGGACAGCGAGTCCGCACGACGTGGCGGCTCAGCGGGAGCTTCGCCCTCCCCCTCGTCCGGTCCCCCGTCGCACCGTCACCCTCTCGGTCCGGGCCTTAGGCTGACTTGAACTCCAGCAGGTCCTCCATCTGGCGCGAGGCCCACCAATCCAGGTCCTCGGCCTCGATGGCCTCCCTCAGGGCAGCCTGCCGGAACCGTCGCTCCAGCGGCGGCATCTCCAGTGCCCGCTCCAGCGCGACGGCCGTCGCGTCCTCGTCCCTCGGCGGCACGGACAGCGCCGCCTTGCCAAGCTGGATGTGGGCGCCGCAGCTCTGGGAGAGGACCAGGACGGCATCCCGACTGCTGACCAGCGGCGCCTCCTTGGCCACCAGGTTCATGCCGTCCGCGAGGGGATTCACCAGCAGCACGTCCGCGACCGACATGCCCGCGATCGCCTGCAGCCGGTTCTCCTGGTGGAACACCTCCACGGGCTTCCAGTCCTCCCGGCCGAACCGCTCGTTCACCCTGTCCACCTCCCGCCACACCTCGTCGGCGTACCTCTGGTACTCCGGGATGGCCTCGCGGCTAGGGACCAGGAAGGCGAGGAAGCGCACCCGACCCGAGAGGTCCGGGCGGCGCTCCAGCAGCTGACCGAACGATCGGAACCCCGAGACGATGTTCTTGCTGGGATCCAGTCGATCCACTCGTACTATTAGCTTCTCGCCCCTACGAGGTTTCAGCTGCTCCCTGTAACGGCCAGTCCGCGGATCTCGGGCGAGATTCCGGATGCCGTTCGCGTCGACGGAGATCGGATAGTCCTGAACAAGGGTGCGGTGGCCGCGGAAAGTGATGATCGAGCGGTCGAAGTCCACCCTGGCCCCAGGGACGAACCGCTCGCAACAGCTCAGGAAGTTGCCCGCGGACTCCTCGGTCTGGAAGCCTGCCACATCCGATCCCAGCAGCCCTTCGCAAAGCTGCCTTCGCATGACGGGCGGAAGCGGCTGCCAGTGTCCCGGTGCCGGCCACGGAATGTGCGTGAAGTGGTGCACCAGCGCGTGAGGCACGAGTCTGCGGAGCAGCGCCGGCACCAGGTAGAGATGGTAGTCATGTATCAGCACAACAGGCCGGCGGGACCAACCAATCTCCCTGGCTATGGTCCGGGCGTGGGCACCGTTAACTGGCTGGTAGCCCAGGCTCCAGCCCCGTTCGATGGTTCCCGGCAGTTCGGGGGAGGAGAGCCGGTCCCACAGGTTGTGCTGAAGGAACCAGAGAATGGGATTTGCGAAACGCTGGTAGAACCACTGGAGGGCTTCATCCGATGCGTGGACGAAGCGGATCCTGGGAGCGCCGGGCTTCGCGGAGATATAGGAGGGCCGGCTTCCCATCAGCCGGTCCGCAGGACCGGTGGCCGTGGAGATCCATGTGACCGGAAGCTGATCGGTGAGGCCGGATAGTGCCGTCACCAGACCGCCGGTAGCCGGAATGGTTTCCACCTGGCCATCGTGCATCCGGTAATGGACGGGTCCTCGGTTGCTGGCGACGAACAGCTGATGCCCCGCGAGAAGGTCGGACAACGCACCGGACTTGCCGAATGTCGGTGGTGCCTGGGCAGACGCGAGCTCGATAGCCATTTTTCCCCTTTCAAATGCCTGCGAGGTTAGCTGACGGGTTAGGGCTGAAAGAGCTACCCTCGACGCCAAAGCGCCGTTCACCCCATTAACTGGGTCCCCCGCCCTCCGCCACGACAGCGGAGGTTCGGCTTTCTTATTCGGTTACATTCCGCTCACGCGGGCAACCTATCCGCATTGCCCGCGTGCACTGGACAGCATAGACCGTACCCACTTGTTCTAGCCCTGTCAAGTTGCTTGGCCGCGCGAACTTGCGACTGTGGGACCTCTCTCCCATATAATGTTGCATCCACCACAAACCAGGGGGATGAGCATGATACTGGTGACTGGAGGGGCCGGGTTCATAGGTTCGCATCTGGTGGATGCGCTGGTAGAGCGGGGCGCCCGAGTGCGCGTTCTGGACAGCCTCGAGCCGCAGGTTCACGGAGCCGCGCGGGAAATCCCTGTCTACTTCAACCCCACGGCCGAGCTGGTGAAGGGCGACGTTCGGGACCGTGAGCTCCTCCGGAGCTGCCTGGAGGGCGTGGAGGTGGTGTTCCACCTGGCGGCAGCGGTGGGCGTCGGCCAGTCCATGTACGAGATCGAGCGGTACGTGAGCGCCAACACCCTCGGCACCGCGGTGCTGCTGGACCTGCTTGCCAACGGGCGGGGTTCGGTGCGCAAGCTGGTAGTGGCCTCCTCCATGTCCATCTACGGCGAGGGCGCCTACAGCTGTCCGAACTGCGGAAGCGTCGAGCCCGACGAGCGGAGCGAGGAGCAGCTACGGGAAGGGAGCTGGGATCCCCTCTGTCCCCGCTGCGGGACGATCCTCGCACCCGCCCGCACCGGGGAAGAGAAGGGCTTACGCCCGAGCTCCATCTACGCCATCTCCAAAAAGGACCAGGAGGAGATGTCGCTCTGCGTGGGAAGGGCCTACGGCCTGCCCACCGTGGCCCTCCGGTTCTTCAACGTGTACGGTCCTCGCCAGGCGCTCTCCAACCCGTACACCGGCGCGGCCGCCATCTTCTCATCCCGCGCCATGAACGGCAAGCCCCCCTTGATCTACGAGGACGGCCTCCAGACCCGTGACTTCGTCCACGTGAGCGACGTGGTGCAGGCGCTGCTGCTGGTAATGGATCAGGGCGAGGCAGACTACCGCGCTTTCAACGTGGGGAGCGGCATGCCCCTCGCCATCGGCGACGTGGCGAGGATCATCTGCGAGCGGGTGGGACCACCTGGGCTCGAGCCGCTGGCAGCCGGCAGCTTCCGCAAGGGGGACATCCGCCACTGCTACGCCGACATCGGCAGACTCTCAGATCTTGGCTACTCGCCGAAGGTCTCCTTCGAGGAGGGCGTCCGCGACCTGACGGAGTGGGTCCGCCGGCAGACGGCCGACGACCGGATGGACACGGCAACGTCGGAGCTGAAGCGCCGCGGGTTGGTGGGCTAGCCCGCCGCGGCCTGGGAGGAGTCTTCAATGCGAAGGCGGTCGAGGAAAGCGGTGGACTTGACGGCCCGCTCCAACAGGTGCTCGATGTAGACGCGCATGGTCGCCTCAACATCCCGCCTGGTGGCGGGGTCCACCTTAATGCCGCCGGCCGGCATGGCGCCGAGGCGCTGCAAATGCCGCAGAAGCTTCAGCGCGTTCACCGATATGCGGGAGGCGGAGACCTCAGACGGCCCACAGGCGGGGCAGAGCACCCCTCCCAGGAACGGACTGAAGTAGTTGACCTCGGGGCGGATTTCGGCGCGACAGCGGAGGCAGTTCCCCAGCTCCGGCCGATAGCCCACCAGCTCCAGCAGATGGAGCTCGAAGAAACGGACCACCGTGGCGAGATCGGACTCCGAGGCCAGCAGCTCGAAGGTCGAGATCAGCAGGTCGAAGAGGGGCCGGTTCTCCACCCGCTCTTCGTTGAAGGCATCCACCAGCTCCGAGACGTAGTAGCCGTAACTGGAGCGCCACAGCTCCTCGCGCAGCCGGCGGAACGAGTCCAGGGTCTGGCTCTGCGTGACTACGTCGAGGTCGCGCCCCCTCGCCAGCAGCATGTCGGCGTAGGCGAAGTCGTCCACGTGGCCGCCCAACCGGGAGCTGGGACGGCGCACGCCCTTGGCGACGGCACGGAGTTTTCCCGAGGTAGATGTGTAGATGGTGAGGATCTTATCGGCTTCGCCCAGATCCGTCCTCTTCAAGACGAAGCCTTTGGTTCTGTAGACTCTCGGTCGCTCAGACATGAGGTTGCACGCTAGGGATATCGTCGGGGTTGAGGACAACCCCAACTCCAGTTGAAAGCGCGAGCTAGTCCATCCAGGGCAGGAGATGGACCGTCATCACGCCGGTCTCCAGGTCTATCGACCTGACCACGTCCTTGATGGCTGGGATCAGCAGCTCTTCCCCGCGGAGGTGGACTACGTAGACGTCGTTGTTACCGGTCTCCAGGATGTCGTCCACGGTTCCGAGCTCCTCGCCCTCGCCAGTCACCACCCGCAGCCCAATAATCTGGTGCCAGAAGTAGTGGCCCGATGGGAGTTCGACGGAGTCCTCTTCCGGCACCTCGACCAGCGCCCCTCTGAGCCGCTCCGCCTGCTCGATGCTCTCCACGCCGCGCAGCTTCAGGACTACAACCCGATCGAGAACTCGGTGGCTCTCCACCTCGTATCGTCGGTGTTCGTCTCCCACATAGACGGCGGCGGTGGATGCGAACCTCTCCGGGAAGTCGGTGACCATTTCCGCCTTCACCTCGCCGCGGTTCCCCTGAGGAGAGACGATCCTCGCCACAACCAGGAAAGGCCGGCCTGGCCCGTTTGCCTCGGGCATGTTGCCTGCTACAGGACCTCCACGGCCACGCGCTTGCCCTGACGAGCGGCAGACGCTCGCACGACCGACCGTATAGCCTTGATAATGCGTCCCTGGCGGCCGATCAATTTGCCCACGTCGGCTGGTGCTACCTCGATCTCATACGTGGTGACCTGATCACCCTCGATTTCCGTGACCTTCACCGCGTTCGGATCGTCCACCAGCGACCTGGCGATGAACTCTATTAGTTCCTTCATGGCCGTGTAGCCATCCTTGTCGAGGGTTCTTGGCAGCTACCATGAGCTGCGAACGCCATCCGGAATGCTCCAGGTCCTGTGCAGCGCAGGGATCGTACCCCACGTCGCTCCCCGGCCTACTTGGACACTCCCTTTACCTGATCCAGAACGCCCACGCGGGCGAAGAGCTTCTGCACCGTCTCGGTCATCTGCGCTCCCTGCTGAACCCAGCGGGCCGCCTTCTCGGCGTCCACGTCGATAGACGCGGGTTCTGTCAGGGGGTCGTAATGCCCCACCAGATCGATGTACTTCCCGTCCCTGGGCGCTCGGGCATCGGCCACCACTATGCGGTAGTGAGGCTGCTTGGTAGCGCCGGTTCTCCGCAACCGGATCTTGATCATCCCCTCTCCTTTCGAGGCTGAGACTATTAGCGAGGCTCCCGAGCCCGTCGCATCGGCGGCCGACTGCTTCCGGGGTAGCCTCGCTGGAGTTACCTGACGATGCAAGTATTATAGTTGACACGGCTATTCCGCAGCAAATGAGAGCAGACCGAGGCCAGCGTCTTTTAGTTGTCATCCTGAGCCTCAGCGAAGGATCTCTCCAGCCACGAGGAGATGCTTCGGTTACGCTCAGAGCTTGTGAGTGTATTCGTGCAATTGAGTGAGCGAACTGCTACGAGTCTGGATCAGTTAGGTGCTCAGGCCCCAATCGGCTTGAGCGGGGCCGTGCGAAGCTGTACTCGC
>JAJYKO010000071.1 GCA_021788565.1 Chloroflexota bacterium | reverse complement strand
CTCGGGCTCGGGGCCTTGCTCTCCGACTTAGTGAAGACCGGACTGAAGCCCTACGATCTGATCGAACGGTTCAAGGCAAACCCGATGGTGCGGCGTCTCATCGCGGGCGGGGAGTCGAAGGAATACATGGCCCACTTGATCCCAGAGGGCGGCTACGATCACATCCCGCCGGTCTATGCGGACGGTCTTATGGTCGTAGGCGACGCGGCCGGCCTCGTGAACAGCGTACATATCGAGGGCTCGAACCTGGCGATGACTTCCGGCAGGCTCGCCGCGGAGACCGCGATCGAGGCGAAGGAGAGGGGCGACTTCTCGGCTGCGACTCTATCAGGGTACCGGCGAAGACTGGATGAGAGCTTCATTGTGGCCGATCTCAAGAAGTATCGCCGTGCTCCAGCCTTCTTCGAGTCCCATCCCGAGCTGTTCGACAGCTATCCAGAGATGGTGAACGCCGCGCTGGGGGAATTGATTGCCGTAGATGGCCTGACCAAGACCGAGAAGCAGAAGCGTATTCTGGAGATGGTGACCTTACGGCGGCCGATCTGGGGCTTGGCCGGCGATCTGGCGGGCATCTGGAGGGCACTGGCATGAAGATCGAAGAGAAGCTGTTCCTCACGGCGTTCAAGCCCGACGAGTCCGGCTCCCACCTTATCGTCCGGTTCCAGGAGGTGTGTGCGAACTCCTGTGAGGGCCGGCCGTGCACCTCCTTCTGCCCTGCCCACGTCTACGAGTGGGAGGGCGACCATATCTCCGTGGCGTACAACGGCTGTCTGGAGTGTGGGGCCTGCCGGATCGGCTGCCCATTCGGGAACATCGAGTGGCGCTACCCGCGTGGCGGCTTCGGGGTCCAGTACCGATATGGATAGCGGTAGGGGCGGTTCGCGAACCGCCCCTACTCACAACGCATCACTGTCTCAGGTGGGTGGCCCTTGCCCTCGGCAGGACCTCGGGGTTAACCAGATGGTGCGGCTGCTTACCGCTGAGGATCCGGACGACCTCTTCCGCCGTGCTGGTCTGAAGGTCTATCAGCGACTCCTCTGAATAGAACGACGCGTGGGGCGTCAGGATAAGGTTTTCCATCTCCAGCAGCGGACTGTCAGCCGGAGGTGGTTCCTCCGGCAGAACGTCCAGCCCCGCCGCGGCTATCCACCCCTCCCGCAACGCTCGCACCAGCGCGGGCACGTCCACCACGGAGCCGCGTGAGGTGTTCACCAGGCAGGCGGAGGGCTTCATCTTTCGTAGCTCCGCCTCGCCGATCATCGCCCTCGTCTCCGCGGTCAAGGGAACGTGGACCGAGACGAGGTCGGATTCCCGCAGCAGCCTGTCCAGATCCACCAGCTCCACGCCCGGAATCTCCTCCCCCCGGGCCGCCAGATAGGGGTCGTGGGCCAGGATATTCAGTCCCAGCCCCGAGGTTTTCTGTGCCAGGGCTCGCCCTATTTTCCCGAAGCCGATGATGCCCAGAGTGTGCCCGTTGATGCGGTACAGGGGCTTGCCGGCCTGGAGATCCCAGCGGCCGGAGCGGATTGCCCTATCGTAGCGGGGGATCTTGCGGGCGCCGGCCAGGAGTAGACTGAGGGCGTGCTCGGCCACCTCGTCCACGCAATATGCCGGCACGTTCGTCACGACAATCCCCAGTTCCGTGGCGACGTCCATCGCGATGTTGTCCACGCCGATGCCGTATCGCGCGATGTGGACGCAGCGTGTGGCCGCCCGCACGACGGCGGGTGTGACCTGGGCGAAGCAGGTCATGATGGCATCGCAGCCCGCGGCGAGCCTTACCAGGTCTGCCTCGGAGCCGGTGGGCGAGACGATGGCCTCTGCCTCCATCGTGGCGAGTATGCGCCGCTCGATATCCACGTTGGCCCAGACGTAGTCGGTGATAAGAACCTTCATCACAATTTCCTCATGGCTCAGTTCGGGTGGATGATGCGAGCCACTCTCGAAAGGGGATGGCCCTTGGCCTGTATGTCCAGGGTGTTGAAGTAGCCGAAGGGGGTACGAATCACGGCGAAGCCGCGAGCTCGCAGCCGATCCTCTACATCCTTCATCACCTGGACCGCCACCTCCGGCGTGCTCAGGTTGGCGAAGAGGTGGGCGAAGGAGTGGAGCACCAAGCTATTGACCTTCAGGCTATCGGCTAGCCGAGCTATCTCATCCGAGGCGCGGTCCGCCACCACCTCTGGTGCCGCCTCGTCGTCTTTCTCCACGCTCGTGAGCAGCACCAGGGCCTCGTTCACCTCGGTAACCGGATCGTCGTACGGCTCGACCAGTTTAGACCGCCCCTTCTGGGTGATCCTGGAGGAGAAGTGGTCTACATGTATGGCTAAGAACCTCAATTTTGTCCCCTAACGCGATCGGCGGTGGATGAGAAGCGCTCGATCTCAGCCCTGATGGTCTTTGATGGCTTGATTTGCAGGTCAACTCGATCCATCCGAGTAGGAGCCGCCTCCCGGCGGCGACGGTCGGTATGCTCGAGGAGGACGGTCGCCGGCAGGAGCCGACTCCTACGAGCGCTACAAACGGGAGTCCTGCGTGCTGAGTGATGCTCTCGTCTCGCTGCTGCCAAGAGCAGCCAGGACATCCGTGACTCAGAGTTTAGCACCCAGCGCTCAGGACTTCGCGTGGTACTCCTCTACCGCCTCGACGATGGCGGTAAGGTTGCGGTTGGGCGTTATCAGCGGCACCGCGCACTCAGGGCCAACGATCGGCACTCCCAACTCCAGTAGCTCTCTCGTCTCAGCTTTCACCTGCTCCGGCGTTCCCCTGAGGAGTGTCTGGGGGTTGTTTACGTTCCCGACCAGGGTGATGCGCCGGTTCACTATCTCCAGGGCGGTGCGAGTGTTCACCTTGGAGTCGAAGTGGAAGGCGTCGAAGCCAGTTTGAGTGATGTACTCCAGCCGATCGGTGGTGTTCCCACAGATGTGCAGAATCGTGGGGCACCCTAACTCGGCGGTAATCTCCCTGTGCACCGGCAGCAGGAAGTCCCGATAACAGTTGGGGCTTACGAGATCCCCGGTGGCATGGTCTGCCAGAACCAGCACGTCGGCGCCCGCCTGGACCTGCGCTCTGCCGAAGGTCACCGAGACCTTCTTGAGGAGCTGAAGGAAGCGTCGGACCCGCTCGGGCTCCAGAAGCGTGTCCTGAAGGAAAGGCTGAATGCCGTTCAGATGGTAGGAGAGGGTCCATGGCCCCATCACTTTGCCCACGATGACGACATGGTCACCGTATCGGCTTCGCAGCAGCCGGATGGCCTCGATCACGGTCTTGATGGAGCGTCGCTCGAGGAAGTCCGCTGGGATGACGACCTCCTCGGGGTCGGCATAAGGGCTGGTGGTGTTGACCGGCATGTTCTCGGGGTCGCCCCAGTCCACCTCGCAGCCCAGTGCCTCGGCCTCCTGCTGCACGCTGAAGTACGGAGCGATGGTGTCGTAGCCCAGGACATCGTGTCCGCCCGCAGCCAGGGCTGCCATCTTCTCGGCGTCCAAATGGGCATCGGGGAAGTAGGCGCCGGTAGTCTCCATCAACTCGACGGTGGCGACGGAGGTGGGGTTGCCCACTGGGGTCCGGTCGACCCTGCCCCCGAAGAGGCCGGCCAGGAATCGCCGCTTTGGCGACATGGGAGGAGGAGACGCGGTCATTCTAGAGCCTCCAACAAAGTAGGGCGGGGGCTCGTCCCCCGCCGCCCAGAATAGCGGCAACAGCGCGGCAGGGCAGAGCGCCCCGCCCTGCGGGTCCGTTTCGCCGAGATAGCAATCGAGGGAGAGATCCATTCTCCCCCTCGATTGTAGCGCCTGATCTCAGCTAAATCTACGCCTGAATCGCTATCTCAGCGGCTTGCTCGGTCGCGGAGCCAGTCTGGCTCGGCAGCATCACACCGAGAAGCTTCTGAATGGCCATAGTGTGACTACAGACGCCCCAGCCGGTGAAAAAGTTGCAGCTGCAATGCCAGTTGCCATTGCTGTACGAAACCGTGTAGGAGTCGTGCTCGCCTCTGAAGCTGGCTGAGAACTGCTGGAAGTTGATCCTGTCGGGTTCCTGCACGTAGCGATGGGCCTTCTGGATCTTACCAATCAGGCTCGAATGCATCAGCTGATCCCTCCGTTCTTGTCGTGTTACTATCCAATATCGACACGTCTACAAAGCAGAACACCAGCGCACGTATGCACGCTGGTGTTCAAGGACTCACGATTGTTATGACAGGTGTCTTGGTGCGCCTCGGCATTCACTGCCTCGCGGTTCGAAACCTACCCAAAACCCGCAGCCTCAGTATACGGCCGGCCACTCACTCTGTCAATGTTTTTTTGACGACGGGTTAGTGTTCAGCGATTCTGTCAGGGTCCAACTGTTCAGCGAAAATGTCAGTCATGGTGGAGCCGATTACGTTGAACACTTCGGGAGTCGACTCCTTTCGAGTGGGACGGACGGCGGGAAGTGAGGAGGAGGCGGCGGGCGCGGGAGCGGCAGCGCGGGCTCGGCGGATCGGGACCTTGGCCGTGCATCCCCATCCATCGCCAATTCCAGAAATGGGAACTGTCGATGCAAATGACCCACGAGTCCGGACTACAGCAAACGCGGGGGGAGTGGTGGCTCTACCCACCACTCCCCCCGCGTTTTGCGAAACCCGTGTCCTCATCGCTTCGACCGGGTCGAAGGCAGCGCCTTAGGCGGTGCTGAGCTATTGGCGAATCGACCTAAGGTATATCAGCTCGACCGACTCGTAGAGCGCCTCATACACTGTCTTGTCCCTTCCGACGACCTGCGGATTCGATCCGCGTTGGTCGGAAGCATCCATCACTTTCCGCACCAGCGAAGGCCCGTACTGGTTCCAAAACTCAAGTGGCTTGGTCTTCCAACTGAGGGCTCCGGTCATATCGTCCAAGATAAGAAGTGCTCGGAATGCTGCAACAAGTGGCACCACCAGCCCCTTCTCAACGTGGTACATCGCCTCCGCAGGGTCCACACCCGGCAGCGCCGGAAACTGCAGCAGTCGGGCCGTGCCCCTCTGACGTGCAGTGACCTCCCGGAGGCGTCCAGGACGTCCCCCGCGGCCATTCTCGTCAGGTCTGGTATACATCGGCCACCACTGAAACCGCATCGTGTCGTAGAGCTCCACGACATCGGGCACCACCGAAGCTAAATACTGCACCGCGCCGCTGATGGCGGCATCTAGGCACTTACCCGAATTCTTGTAAGACTCGACTGGATGATTCTGGTCTCCGAACTTCTTGATGTCGAATGCACAAATGACCTGTATATATTCGATGACGTCGAATGGTTCATCGTCGTTCTCGCGCCAACGTACCCTGTCCGCAATCGGACCGAGCGCAGTCTTCAACCAGTCCAGCTTATGTGAGTAATTTGCCAGCGAGATCTCCTTCACAGCCTTGCTGAAATTCCTTGCGCTCGCTATCGCTGGCAAGATGGGCTCTACACCGGTAAGTATCTCCAACTTAACAAACTGGCAATCTGCTTCGGGTGGAAGCCCGACGTGCTCCCGAACGACCGCGTACGTGTGGCCCCCGTCCAAAATGCCATACGCCTCCTCTCCATCAGGGATGTCCAGAGTAAGAATCCCCGAAGCATTGTCATATTCGGAGGCCCTGGCGCTGACCGTGATTCCCCGGTTGAGAATGTGGAATGTGCCATCGTTTGACTGCAGCGACGTCTGCACGCGGCGAATGACATCGTTGGGCTTGGGCACTCGTGGATTTGGGGAGAGTGGGAGATCAGGGGGTACGTCAGCGAGAGCGACATACGCGTACTGCGTCTTGACCCTGGGGTCATGCGGGCTCTTAAGCGAACGGATGTTCTCTGGCAGAACCGGAATCGACTTGATCATGCTTTTTACTCCTTGGGCTACCCGTGGGTTAGCCAGTTAATGTTTCGTGAGGCACACCTGCACGAACGCAGAGGAGGATACTCGCCCGGAGCATAGCTGTCAAGTAGTTCCTGTAGCTCTTTTCGACGGCCGATGAAGACACCGTAACCCGAGTTTAGCCCCACGGCGCCGCTGTGCCGCAAGCGTGGGCATGGGGTCATTTTCTGTTCAGTTAGCACCTCTTGGAGAGGCGAGCGGGGGCACGAGGGGTACGGTTTGGAGGTAGCTCTGGGGCGCTGATCCTGGCAGGGCACTCACTCCTCCTTAGTCATCATCACCTGTTCAAGAAGGCCTTTTCTCGCTCGAGCAGTTAAGCGGGCAGCGTCCTCCGTAGACACACGGGACAGCGGCAGGAAACCACATTAGATCTGCCTTTTCAGACTGGCTGGGTAGTCTGGGCCGCCACTGTGTCAGCGGCGACCTTGATGCGGTAGAGCATCGCGAGGTTAGAGGCGCTACTGAGGAAGAGCACTCCCACCTTCTCGTATGTGTTCGCGACGGTGGGTGGTGTGGCGAAGTGAATCGCGTTTCGAGCATCTCTCAGGACTTCCGCCCACACGAGCAGTTGCTGCATCTCCGTTGATCGAACTTGGGCCTGTTGCCGGGTCCGCTCGGTGATCTGGTCTTGGTGATCGTACAGGCCTGCTACCTCCCTCATCTTCTTTGCCAGCGGTGTATCGCCTTGGAGGCGCTTGACAACTTCCGCCGCCTTGTCGGCAGGCAGAATCGCGTGAGCCAAGGCTATGCCAGCCTCTATCCAGGCACCTTCCATTGCCTTCCCAAGCATTGCCACTGCCGGCCGGTACAGTTCCACTCTATGACAATCGACGGCGTCGCGCACTGCCTCGATCACCTCGGGATGGGCTCCAATCAGCCGAGCCTCAGAGATGAATAGGTCGCCATCGCTCAGAGGCTGCGTTTGTTGGCTAGATTGCGACGGTGCCCGCATGACAACGGATGGATGCAGAAGCTGCAATTCGGGGAAGCTCCATCCTCCGGCGATGCCTCCACTCCCTGGCACCGTACTCGTGTAGTCGAGATTGAAACGGAGGTGATCTTCCCTGCAATCACTGGTCCGAACAACGACACCCTGGTAGACCAGAGACCAGAGTGCTTCACAGAGGGCAAGCTGGCAGCTATAGGCGCGAGCCACCTGCTCCAAGGTTTGAATGGGGTTCGCTGACGGATGAATCACAACCTGTCGAGGGATGGTGTACCCCTGATCACGAGTGAATGCGGCAAAGAGCGGCTCGGTTTCCACGCGTCCTTTGACAATCGTCTTCTGCAGGTACACCTTCGCCAGAGTCACCAGCTGCCGTGTTACGGAGACCTGTTGGACCAGATACTGACGCGCCTCGTCCTCCCTCATTTTGACCTCCTGCCCACGAGGAGCGTTATTTATATCTGTGCTGGCCACAGACGGCAATATAGCGGACAGGCGCTCTGCCTGCACACAGTGGTGGCACACTTCCCCGACAACTTGGAGATCAGTCTACTGTCGGAGGCTTTGCCTCCGACGAAGCTCCCGTGCAATCATCCGGTGGGCATCGTCACCAGCGATCTCGGCGAGTCTAGCTGGAGCAGTGCGTCCGCAAACGCTCGAATCACTGGCCATTTTTTCTCAAGCCTCTGACAAACCCAATTGAGAGCCAACGAGTCAAACTGCTCTGCCTCTATCGGGCTTCGGGTGGCTTCCTCAGCAATTTTCCAGGCCGCCATACTGTCTTGCCGTATGAGGGCATACGGAACACTCGATGTTCCAAGAAATCGACCCTGAACTATCTTGCCATCGAGGTAGATAGCCTCCTTGACCTGCCAGTCAACATATTGCTTCCGAGACACGGGCTGAGATGGTCCGGCTCCGACGATCTTCCACAGCAATCCGCGACGAGCAATTGGGACTGACGAGTCCGGTATACACCGTCCACCGTTATCAACTCCAGGAACAATGGAGACGAGTCTAATCGTTGCCCCAAGTTCGTGCATAATCACGGCATGACCCACCTCGTAGTGAGCAGTTAGCCGGGGATCCAGGCTTGTGTCCATTTTCTAGCTTTCCTCACCGCCCGTTCAGCCATACTAGCACCGCACCCCTCGATGTTGCTACACATCATATCGTATGGCGGGTTCTCTGGACATCAAGAAGAACCAAGTGTAACCTGAAGCGATCACGGCGAGAAGGGCAGATGAGCCCACCACCCAGGCGCGGAAAATTCCTGGGCAGATAGTCCACATCTAGGGTGCAGCGTGTCAGCGCTGGCTGCAGACCAGCACCTGACTGCCTGATGTAGCAGAGGAGAGAAGCAATGCCGGGTGAGAGGCACGAAACGATGATTGACGACATCCGCGAGGCATTGGTCGGGCGGGATTCCGCGATGAGAGCGAAGTATCCGGACTTCGGTGTTACGCCTAGCTCGACGTTCTTCTGGCGAATGGTGCGCAGTACTGGGTCCCCAGAGTCACAAGAACAAGATGACGCGGAGGCTGACTTATACGTCATGCCCAAAGATGCTGGTGGACCGATCTTCGTGGAGGTCGGAGACATGCCACTTGGGAAGTGGGACTATCTCCGGTTAGGAAGCGACAAGAGTCCAGTGCGTGTTCTTAGAGTTAGCTTCGAGGGAGCTACCGCACTCCTAAACCCGCCCCTGCCGAACGTCGCCAGGGCGCACGGGAAGTCAAGGTAGCGTCTATTCGAGCGCAGACGATTTGGGGAGTCATGCGAAGGCACCGGCCGCTCGCTCCAGCAATCAGCCACTGATCTGCACACGTGTGCACAATTTCGAACGCGCGACAAGCGCTTCCAAATACACTTGCGGAGCCATCCGACTTTGCATCGCTTCACCCCTCCTCCCGAGTAGAACTTACCTGCCAATGCGCCGCGATCACGCGAATGTAACATCCCTGTCTGACGCGCTCGGCCAGTAACATGCGTGTGCCATGGGCGCTTGCATGTTACTGGCCGAGCGCGAATATTCCTCCGCAAATAGAACCTGCTACTGCTTGCACGCGGTAGCAGAGTGTGCTATTCTTCCAAGTGGTTGATGTTTGATCTTTGGCAACCTTGAATGACGGGAGGGCGAGACATGGCAATTCCCGGGTACAGGAAGAGCAGTGCGGCACCGTACATTTCGTTTAAGTCTTTCGTCTCGCTGCTGGACGAGTTGCACGACAAAGGCATGCCGAAACGGGTTGACAGGCCGTTCCTGGAAAAGTTGCCGGGAGCCAAGATAGCTCCGCAACTGGTTGCCGCACTGCGATGGCTGGAGCTAATAAAGGGCTTCGACAGCAAGCCGACCAATGACTTCCAGGAGATTGTCCGCTCTGACACTCGCAAGAGTGCGTTGGCTAGGGTACTGCGCCAACAGTACAGCGATGTCTTCGAGATTGTGGACCTGGCAGATTGCACGCCAGAGAAACTCGACGAGGCACTGCAGCTTGCGTTCCCTGGAGAGGTCGGAACGCGTCGAAGGAGCGCGTCATTTTTCATTCAAGCTGCACTGTTCGCTGGTATTCCGGTAGACAAGCACTTGACTAATCAGCCTCGAATGCGCAGGGGCGGTCGGGCAGGAGGTTCGCGCCAATCGCAACAGACTGCACACCTTGACACACCAGTTACGAGGAACCGAGAACCAGGAACTGCTGACGACAAGAACGGTGAAAGATGTGGCGAGGGCACGTCGGGAAAGTCGGTGACTTTGCGCAGTGGAGGTCTGTTGGCAGTGAATTACTCAGGGGACGTATTCAGACTCGATCGGCAGGACCGCGAATTCCTATTTGGTCTGCTCGACCAACTCACAGACTACGAGAACAGCAACACGGTAGCGGTGAGCTGAGGCACGAAACGAAGAAGCGGCGGATCGTCCTTCTGCCAAGTGGTTCGATCCGTCGCAGGCGATAGCACCCTAATATCTCATCGAATAGAGTAATGCATGCATCGCAATTGTCGGAAGGTCAGTCTCTCGTTACTCAGCGGCGATACGATCACTCTTGGCAGTGTGCGACCGCCCGCTGGGAATCTTGATTGGGCCGGGTCAATTGATTAAGACGACCCTTGCCTGCCTGGAGCCGCGGCCGGATCAGATTGTCCTGGATGCATATTCCGGCGCGGGTACTTGCACGCTCTGATATGCCGAGGGAGTTATGGAGATGGTTGGCTACGGAGGCGAGCCCTTCGGCAACCTCCTCTAGTAGAATGCGTCTGGTGAGATGAGGGCAGAAAGACTACTAGGGCATAGCAGTTTTCAGAAATTGGTGTGATAAGCTGCCAAGTTCCTCTTGACACCACAATATACGGGGGCCATGATGCATGTTGTGGACAACATATTGTCTTGGAGCCCGATGGTCGGGATGGACGTTCCCCAGGATGGCAAGGCTTGGCGCAGGGACGAGCAGGGGATAGCGCGCACAGCGAGGAGAGGGTCCTCGTGGTATTGACGAAAGGAGGATTTTAGGGCATGAAACGGCCGGCCCGGCCCCCAAAGCACTAGCACCGCCTCTTACCAGGCGGTGCCAAGTGAGCCATGACGGGAGATGAACTCCCTAGCCATCAACACTAGGATTATAGTCCATCTTCCGGCCAAATCAATAGGTTTGATCGGAGGTAATGCATGACTTATGTAGTCATTCAGGTGGTCATAGCGCTAGCGCGACTGATCGTCCTGATCATCCGACTAATCGTCGCTCTGCGCGATCGGTAAGCACGAGGGTTGTGGTGCCCTTTCTGAATCCCTGCGTTCGGAAAGGGCACCATCTTCTCTGCCGGTCTCGTCATGAGTAGCCGCAACGCCCCGGCGACGCCAGGGCGCCCCACCCGGAGGGTGGTCTTAGCTGTGGGCCCCACCTGGCAGCGCTTATCGACTCGTTCAGGTCCATCAGCCGCCATATGCGCGCTTGCTCCAATACAGTCACGAGCTTTCGCCTGCCGCTGCCCCTGCGGCTGCCGGTAGGCTTCGCGCGCTTCTTCTTCGAACGCCATATTGCCGCCGTAGCGGGGCTGACCTGGCAGACCGTGCCTCGTCTGCCCGACCGCGCTCGACGCCGCCAGCCACCGCAATAGGTCTCTGAGACTCATGGGTTTGTATGCTCCTTCGCCTGTTCTTCGAACGCCGTGAGCCTGGCCTCGAAGCGCGAGATTACAGCTTCGCCAGTTCCGCCTTAAGGAAGTCGATCGACTTCACCGGCGTGGGATCTGTGTTGTACGACAGCGCCAGATAGTAGCTGGTGTAGTCGCCGACCATGATGGAATCCACCATCTGGGCGAGAGCGCTCTGGCCTCGAGCTTCCACAGTCTGGTGCGCAACCCCGCGCTGTTGCAGCATCTCCCCCGTGATCCGCAGCCTGGCAGTCACCCGCCGATGATAGGTAGCGGAGGAGAGCAGGACCACGAACAGCTGGCCGGCCAGGTCCGGCGGATTCTCGTAACCGACAACGGCATTGTGGTTGAGCTCCGGCAGCTGCTCGAAGACGGCCCACGCCTTGGAGTTCTCGTTGAACTGCCCCTTCCAGCGCCGAGCTACCTCCGAGAGGAGCCCCGCTCCGTAGATCACCGGCAGCTTTCCATGAATGCTCTGCGCGAGTTGCTTCGCCAGGTTGGCGTCCGTACGTGCCTGCGGGCCCAGGAAGATCGGATTCTCGGTCGCGACCTCGATGGCCTCCTCCATCCCGAAGCGCGTCTGGTCAATGTAGCCGAGCTTGGCCAGAAGGCCGAGCAGCAGCCCGAAGGAGAAGCCCACGGCTGCGCGCGGCTGGGCGGAGTACTTGAAAGTCAGCAGGGGCAAGCCGTGTTCAGCAGCCATCTGTCCCAAAGTGCCGCCGGTGGTGACCGCTATCACCATAGCTCCTCGGTCCAGCGCCTCCCGGGTCGCGGAGAGGGTTTCCTCGGTGTTGCCAGAGTAGCTGGAGGCCACGACCAGGCTGTTCTTACCCACGAAGCCCGGAATTCGGTAGTCCCTGGAAACGAGGATCGGCACGGTTGCCTGATCCTCGGCCACGGTACGAACCAGGTCGCCGCCGATAGCGGACCCTCCCATGCCTAGCACCACGACGCTCTGCGCATCCCCGTAGTACGGACTCGGATCCGGCATGGCGGCTACCAGGTCGCGCGCTTCCTTGAGTTGGTGGCCCATCTCGGCGATGCGGTCTCTCATCCCCTGCGGGTCCGCCTGTTCATAAATCTTCAGGTCGTCAAGGTTGGCCATGATACTCTCCAATCAGTCGAGTTCTGGGTTCTGAGGTCGCAAATCCAGAACTCAGAACCCAGAACTGGTGTTAGCGGACACCGGCGACGGTTTCACCCATGTCCAGCATTCGGTCCACGCGGGCCGGGTCGGTAGTCTCCGTGTAGATGCGCATCACGGGCTCGGTGCCAGAGAAGCGTATCAGCAGCCAGCTACCATCCTCCAGAGTGAACTTGTAACCGTCGGTTGTGTCGATGCCGGCTACCTTCATCATATCCATTTCGGACGGCCGGTAGTCGCT
>JAJYKO010000070.1:2416-12394 GCA_021788565.1 Chloroflexota bacterium | reverse complement strand
GCGTCACCCCACCAAGCGACGCTCCAGCATCAGGACGAGGCGACTCAAGGCAGGCTGGGATCGAGCCTACCTCCTGGAACTTCTCACCAATAATTAAGATGCGTCGGCCCTACCCTTGCGGCCGGAATTACTTGACAGCGACATCCCCTTCAGCTAGGATCGTATACAAAATCCTGTGGACGGTATTCCCCGCGTTTCTCAGAGGCAATCCCATGCACCGACTGGAGACTCTCGACTTCCGCCACATGGGCGACCTGGCCCACGACTCCATAAGGGATGCCATCACCTCCGGCCGCATCGCCGCCGGTGAGAGGCTCAGCCAGGACGAACTGGCAAGACAGCTCGGGGTCAGCCGAGCTCCCATCCGGGATGCGCTGAACCGCCTGGAGGCGGAGGGATTGGTCCGCACGGCCGCCAAGGGGGTTGTCGTCGCCAAGATGACGCCCGAGGAACTCCTAGATCTCTTCGAGGTGAGGGCTCTCATCGAAGGCTATGTCGCCCGAAAGGCCTGCCCCCGCCTTACAGAAGACGACCTGGCCCAGCTGGGACGGATCGTCCAGGCGACCGCGGATCTCTCCGATGGGAGGGACGTCCAGGAGGTGGTCAGGGCCCACGAGGAGTTCCACGACGTGATCTACGCGGCATCGGGGAATGCCGAGCTGACCAGGATAGCCAGAAGCCTGTGGGACAGAACGTACCGGTATCGGCTTGCAGGCCTAGCCAACAGGGAGGTGGCGCTATCCTCCCTGGAGGACCACAGGGCGATCCTGGAGGCATTCCAGGCGAGGGATGCCTCGCGAGCTGAAGCGCTGATGTCGGAACACAATCGGCACACAATGGATCGTGTGCTTCAGGAGATGGGCTCTCCCCCCCGTCCCAAAGATAGGATCTCGGTTCTACCGTCAGCCTATCCCATCTCTAACAGCTAGTGCTAGCCGCCAGGGGAAGATCGAAATCCAATTGAAGGAGTTGCGCGATGCTCATTGATGACCAAGCCTGCAGCGGGTGCGGCGAGTGCGTGCCCTACTGCACCGTAGGGGCAATCGCCCTTGAGGACGACGGAATTGCTCGTGTGGATCTTGAGGAATGCGTCGAGTGCGGCGCATGTCTCAGGGCAGAGGTCTGCCCTACCGACGCTTTCTATCAGCAGCCGTTGGAAGGGACACGGGCACTCCGCGCACAGTTCAGCGACCCCCTGGGCGTGCACCCCAAGACGGGGATCCCTGGTCGCGGTACCGAAGAGATCAAGACCAATGACGTGACCGATCGAGTGAAGCCCGGCTTCGCAGGAATGGCCGTCGAGGTCGGCAGGCCGACCGTCGGTACGAGGCTGGCCGAGGTGGAGAAGATCGCCATGGCGCTCTCCAAAATCGGCCTCGAGCATGAGCCGGCCAACCCCGTTACCTTCCTTATGACAGACCTAAAGACGGGCAAGATGCAGAACGAGGTACTCAACGAAAAGGTTCTCTCGGCCATCATCGAGTTCATCGTTCCCCAGTCGAAGGTAGTGGAGGTCCTGAACACCCTGAAGGCAATCGCTCCCGAGGTCGACACCGTCTTCAGCGTGGACCTGGCGGTTCGCTACGAGCCGGACGGGTCTGTGCCAATTGAGAAGATCGTCGAGGACGCCGGATTCCACATGGCACCCAACGGCAAGACGAATATCGGCATGGTCACCCACACGGCGGCCAGGTAGGAGGAGACGAAGATGACTCATACCAATCATCGCAGAGGCTCCGTGGAGGACCTCTCGAGGGACTACGTCATCACGACGATGGCCGCCAAGGGAGTAAACGTCGCCGGCACAGGCGAGCGGATGAAGAAGTTCTATGAGATCGTAATGAAGTACAACCCCGCCTTTGTGGGGGATGCCGCCAAAGGGAACCAACTCACCTACGGCGTCAAGGCTATGCTGGAAGGCTCGGACGACAAGACCATCGGGCATGCCGTGTTCCGAGACGCCGACACCGTAGCCGCCGTCATCAAGGATCTGATCGATGCAGGCTTCGACCGCTCCGTCGTCGTCAGCGGCCTCTTCGACAATGTGAAGGAGTGCTGTCACAAGGCAGGCATCGATACTCCCCACACCATCGAATACTCCCTCGGCACCTGGGGGAAGACCGAGAAGATGGCCCCGATGGAGGAGCTGGAAGTGATGACCATGTGTGGCCACGCCCAGGTGCCCGGGACGCTCGTGCGTCACATGGCGGAGCAGGTGAAAGCCGGCAGGCTCACCGCGAGAGACGCCGGACTCAGGCTGGGACACCAGTGCACCTGCGGCGTTTTCAACGTGGCCCGAGCCGCCGAGCTTGTCGAGGCTATGGCCGCGAGAGACTAGAAGAGAGGGTGAAGCGGACGGCAGTTTCTCCGACTGTGGCTGTAGGCTACGTACACTGAAATTGAAAAGAGAGGGGGGTTGACGTGGCAATGTGCCCATCTGGATTTTCTCCATAGGTCGGTGCAGGAAGCGCGGTGATGAAGAGGCTCGGAACTATCGTGCTGTTCGAATCGTAGTGTTCGACCTGATGGATGCTAAAGTAGGTGCGGCCTGAAATGGCCAGTGCTCCACAGTTGGGACGATCCATCACATGTTGACTACCGACTCGGGAACCAATGGAGGCGAACGTAAATGGTTACTCCGGCACGATCCATCTCGGTTGTTCTCGCAACCTCGATTCTGATCTTGGCGACCACTGCCTGCGGTGGCGGAGCCGCTGCGACTCCAACCGCAGCGCCCAGCAAACCGGCTGCCTCACCGGTTGTCGCTGCTACTAGCGCCCCAACTGCGGCACCTGCCCCACAGCCAACGGCGGCTGCTCCTTCAGCCGCATCCCCAACCCAAGGAGCCGCGGCGAGCGGTGACATTCTGATCGGCATGAATGCGCCGATCACAGGGATATCGTCGGGCATGGGCGATCTCTCCTTGAAGTCAGCAAACCTGGCTGTAAAGGAGATCAACCAGTCCGGCGGGATCAACGGCCGCCAGATAAAGCTCATCCCCGAAGACAACCAGTCGACCAATCCGGGTGCGCTAGCATCCCTGAGCAAAAGCATCGAGCAGGACAAAGTACTGGTTGAATTAGGGCCAGTGATCAGCACTCAGATTCAGGCCATCTCGGACGCCGACAAGCAAGCCGGTGTACCCATGGCAACCGGCGGAACCGCCGTGAAGAACACCCACATGGGCAACCCATGGCTCTTCCGGCTTCGGCCTGACGACTCAATCGCGGCCGCGGCCCAGGTCCAGTACATCAAGGATGACATGAAGCTCACCAAGGTCGGGATCCTTAACGATACCGACGCGGCTGGCGCCGGTGGGGCTGCCCTGGTGGAACAGTACGCAAAGGCGCAGGGGCTGACCGTGGTCAAGCACGAGACCTACACCGCTAACACCAAAGACTACACCGCCCTGCTGCTGGGCCTGAAGAGCGCGGGTGCTCAGGTGATATCGGTGTACGCCACGCGGGCCGAAGACGCGGCCATCATCCAGCGGCAGTATAAGGAACTCGGCGCCCCGTACCGTTTCATCGGCTCCGCCGTGAACGCCGAGGGGGATACCCTGGCCCTCTCCAAGGATAACAGTGTGGGCATCGACGTGGTGGTGGACTTCACCTTCGGGGCAAATGACGTCTCTAAGAAGTACGCCGCTGATTACACGAGCGCTTACAATACGGCTCCAGACACGCTGAATGCCTGGAACTTCGATGCCATCAACATCATGGCGAACGCCATCAAGAAGGTGGGTACGGATCGCAGTGCTATCATGAAGGCGATCCTGGCTACCCAGAACTACCAGGGAGTGTGCGGCGACTTTTCCTTCACTCCGAACGGCGACGGTCTCCACGAGAATAGCGTCGTCGAGGTTGAGAAGGGCGGCCAGTTCAAGTTGCTCAAGGTAGTAAAGGTCGCGCCCACCCAGTAGTGTGAGACCACCGCGGGATCTTGACGCGGGCCCCAGCCGTCATCCAGTATCACAGTCGGCGGCTGGGGCCCGCGTCGTTCCGCTGAATGGAATGACCTCTGTACCGACGGAAGCGGCGTAAACTCACAGCATCACACCAGGCCCAGGACTCACTCCGCGGCTCGCATCAATTTCGCCACGTCTTCGACCGTGGGGAGAGAGGGCTGGGCGCCCGGCCGGGTGCAGGCCAGGGCGCCCGCGGCACTGGCGTAGCGCGCCGCCGCTTCCAACGACTCCCCTCTGGAGTAGCGCGCAGCCAGCGCGCCGACGAACGCGTCGCCAGCAGCGGTGCTGTCCACCACCTGCACAGGGTAGGAAGGGAGAGCGACGCTACCACGGGTATCCACGAGAATCGAGCCGCGGGCTCCCAGCGTGACGATGACGGCCTTTGGGCCGCGTGCCAGAAGCCCTGCTGCTGCCGCCACTTCCGGGCCGACGCCGACCTCGCGTCCACTTACGATCGCAAGCTCAGTCTCGTTAACCACCAGGATCGTTATTAGCGGCAGCAGATCCGCGATGTCGTCCCGCGCAGGTGCGGCGTTCAGCAAAAACGGCACTCCCGCGGCCCGAGCAAGCTCACCGGCGGCGGCGATGGCGTCCAGGGGAACCTCCAGCTGCGCAACGACGATGTTCGCCGACCTGATCAGCTCGGCCTCTCGTGCAACCATCTCGCGTGTCATCAGACTGTTCGCCCCTTGGGCGACCGCGATCAGGTTCTGCCCGTTGGCATCCACTACGATCAGGGCAACCCCCGTCGGCAGATCCACCGTGTGCACGCGATCTGTGGCCACACCCGCTGCCCCAGCGACTTCCAGCAACTGCCGCCCGTACTCGTCCGCGCCAACGCACCCGATCATGCTGACCATGGCGCCGAGCCGCGCCGCCGCAACGGCCTGATTGGCGCCCTTCCCCCCGGCCGCTGTGCCGAACGCACCCCCCAGCACGGTCTCTCCAGGGCCAGGCAGCCGCTCCGTGCGGACGATGAGATCCATGTTGAGGCTTCCCAGAACCACGACCCGGCCGGCCCGATTCTGATCTCCGTACGGCATGTCTAGCTCCACGGTTTTTTGCTCGAGTCCATTTGCTCCAGTTTGGCGACGCGGCGGCGGAACTCCTCGGAGACGCTGAACCGAGCATCCAAGAAGGCATGCAGAATATCGAAGGCGAGTTTCGGCCCTATTATCTCGGCGCCCATGCACAGCACCTGGACGTTGTCGTGCTCGACGCACTGGTGAGCAGAGTATACGTCGTGACAGAGGGCAGCTCGAAGGCCCGGAGTCTTGTTAACCGCGATGGAAGCCCCGACGCCTGTCCCGCACACCATGATGCCCCGTTCGGCCTTTCCCGAGAGCAACACGTCGCACAACTTCGCGGCGATGTCGGGAAAGTCCACGGGATCAGGCGTGTAGCTTCCGACGTCGACCACATCATGGCCCCAGGAGCGGAGCTTCTCCACGACCGGCCCCTTTAGGGGAAACCCAGCGTGGTCGCTACCCACGACGAGATACATAGCAGTAACCTCCTGGAACGAATGGGGAAAGCGCGCACGTTACCTCGGGAGTATGCTCTGCTTGCAGATGACCGTCAATGCGGGTGAACAGCCCGGCGGCGACCCCGCGACTAGCACGGTAGGTGATTCGCCTGCCGCAGATAGTCCTGCTCGTTTCCTTCGATCATCAGTTTGTGGACTACCACGGTCTCGCGCTCGGGGATAGGCTGGGTGGGGTAGACACACAGCCGGTCTACGCAATGGCCGCGCTCCAGCACCGAAACCGTGCCCATGCCACAGGGTATCCTGTAGACGCGCTGGGGGAAATTGGGGCTGGGGACGTCAAGGTAGCCGTTTCGCTGCAGCCTGTCGTACTCCTCCACCGTGAGGATCGACCGCACGAGCGCTTCTGCCCGCGCTTCGGCCTCACGCCAGGACTTGCTGAACCACGGGAGGACTGTAGTCAGAGCGAGGGCGACCAGCATGAGGGCAGGTAGTATCAGCAGTATTACTGCCACGACGTCAGTGAAGACCGAACCTGCCACCGGCGTCCCCCAAATAGTAGCCTCTACCTGTCAATGTGGCCACTGCCGTTCGCACCCAACGCCCTAATGACCACCAGTTCAAATGGATGCAATCGGCGTGCCGGAGGAGACCTTCTCCACGGCGCTCAGCACCTCGGACACCGGCACCATGGTGGTGCATCCTGTCGCTGGAAGCGTCAAACAACGGTCCTCTCGGCTCTTGAAGGCCAGCCAGCACTGCTTACAGGAGGGCGATTTCGGGAACCGAGCAACGAGGGCGACGCCCCTGGATCGATCGTAGGGTCCAATGAGACCTGGATTCGTCGCGCCGAATATGCCTACCCACGGGGTCCCGAGCGCCGAGGCAGCGTGCAGAGGGCCGGTATCCACTCCCACCACCACACTACTCCTGCTCAGGAGCGCCATCAGTTGCCTGGTGTCCACCCTCGGCCAGGTGGGTTTGGTCCAGCAGGCGTCGTAAACCTCCTGGGCGTGCAGGTGTTCCCTCGGAGCCACGAGCAGCGTACGCCAACCCGCATCTGCCAACTCCTGGTTCAATGAGCTCCACTTCCTCACGTCCCACCACTTCAGCTGATTCTCGGAGGACACGACCAGCGCGGCCAACGGCCTGTCTCTAACGTTGAGCGTCCTGAGGTAGTCATCGGCCCACGCGGCAGCCTCGGGAAACGGCTGGAGGTGCGGCACTCGGGCGCTCATCGGTATATCACCCCCCAACTCCTTGGACAGGTAGTCGGCTAGAATGTCGACAGTGTGCTGAACGCCGGTCTGAAGAGGCCACGACGGAGTCCACCAGCTTCCGAATGGGATCTGGCTCTCCCACGCTAAAAAGAGGTTTATGGTCCGCTCGAACGGTCCGAGATCCAGGTTCATGGCCGGCTCCGTCGCCCACGCAATAAACCGCTGTGGCACCCAACGGTGCAAAGCCCGAAGCCTGGACGGAGCCTCTTTGATGAAATGGGACGGACTCACCAGTTCGTAATCACCGCCCGGCAACAGGTCAGCCGCGTACTCTTTTGCGACCATCGTCACATGCCAGCCGGGCGCCAAGTTGACGACCGCCCGAACGAGCGGCTCCATCATCACCATATCGCCAATTCCCGGCGCAAAGGGTATTAGCAGCAGCCGCTCTTCGCTCGCACCAAAATCCATTTGTCTTATCCACTCGCGGGCACTTGAATTCGCGCCTGGAGGCCCGGCGCTTACCGCAGGAACCTCCATCTGGCAAAGAACGTGCCTCTGGCACATTAGTTGGCCTTCGGGCTCCCTGACCGGTAACTTAATAGCTCTGGAGAGCCCCAATGTTTCGTCGCCGCCCAGCCGTCGCAAGAAAGTGGAAGCTAGTCCTGGTGTCCCACACCCACTGGGACAGGGAATGGTATCTCCCATTCCAGCAGTTTCGCGCCAACCTCCTCGAGGCAGTAGACGACCTGCTTGACCTCATGGCCAACAATCCGGACTATCGCTACTTCACCCTCGACGGTCAGACAATTGTGCTGGAGGACTACCTTGAGGCCCGCCCGGACCGCGGGAAGGAGCTCCGTGACTACATCGAGGCTGGCCGCATCCTCGTGGGGCCCTGGTATGTCATGCCGGACGAGTTTCTGGTTAGCGGCGAGTCACTAGTTCGCAATCTCCTGGAGGGAAGGCGCACCGCCGCGCCCTTCGGTCCGGTGATGCAGGTCGGATATGTGCCGGACACCTTCGGCCACGTCGCGCAGCTCCCTCAAATACTCCATGGCTTTGGCATCGAGTCAGCCGTTCTCTGGCGTGGAATCGGCGCGAGCCTCACCCAAAATGAGGCAATCTGGGAATCTCCAGACGGAACCCGAGTCTTATTGGAGTACTTGCCGGCTGGATACGGCGGGGCCGCGGGTCTCCCGACTGCGCCGGATGCGCTGATGAGGCGGATTTCGCAGCTCAGGGCACAGCTCGAGCCGCGGGCGACGACGGACTTCCTCCTCCTCATGAATGGTCACGATCACGTGCTGCCCCAGGCAAACATCCCGGAGATTATCGCGGAAGCGAACCGACGCTTGCGGGATGCAGAGCTGATACATGGGACTCTGCCGATGCTGTTGGACGGGATCAGACAGCAGGCTTCCGAGCTCTCTACGGAGTGGCAGATCGTGCGAGGGGAGTTTCGCTCCTCGGAGGTCGCGCACATCCTGGCGGGCGTTCTGTCCACGAGGATGAACGTGAAGCAACGCAACGCCCAGTGCGAAGGACTCCTGGAAAGGTGGGCGGAACCGTTCAGCAGCTACGCGCTATTGCTCTCGAACAGTGACGGCACGTCCCGCCGGTCGGCAAGTGTGCGGGTGGCCCGCGAGGCCTCGGGACTGCTCATGCTGGCCTGGCGCTACCTGCTGAAGAATCAGCCGCACGACTCCATTTGTGGCTGCAGCATCGATCAGGTCCACAAGGAGATGATGACACGGTACGACTGGTGCCAGCAAATTGCTGAGTTGGTCAGCGACAGGGCCCTCTACGCCCTGGCGGGAGCGATGGACACGGACTCGGCGCTTAAGGACGGACGCGCTCAGGGTGCAATCGCCGTGTTCAACTCCGAGTCCGGGCCTCGAACGGACTTCGTCACCGCTACCGTCGAGATTGGCGGCGACGGATCTGCCGACTCACTGCTCGGACCAGACGGCAAGCAGGTGCCGTGGCAACTGCTCCGGGAGCACCATACGGAGGTCGCAAGCGCTACCCTCACCAGGTCAGAAGTGCAAGGCTACCTGCGTCTCACGGGACCTGGACGTGACTGGCCCAGGTGGAAGCTGAAGATCCTCGACAAACTGGTTCGCACGGCACTTGGAGGGCGCCTGCCGGATCTGGTCGTGGCGACCATGGATGTGATACCGGGGACTGACCCCTCCACCGTTAACGTGGAGGCAGAGGTTACATCCGGGAAAGAACACAACTACGATGCAATGTCGGCCGGAATGCGCCAGCTCACCAATCTCGTCGAGAAGGGAGATGCCCGATACTTCCGAATACGTGTGCAACGGCGCGATCAGGCGGAGATCGGCTTCGTGGCGTCGGACGTCCCCGCCAACGGCGTCAAGCTGTTCAGGTTCCGATCCGCCGCTGGCTCGCCCAACGTTCTCCACCACAGCCACCCGGAGACGACCCTGGAGAACGAATACCTCTCACTCCAGGTCAGTCAGGATGACGGTACGGCGAGGCTCATAGACCGCGATACAGGGACGATATACTGGGACCTCAACGGCTTTGTCGACGGCGGGGACGCCGGAGATGAATACACCTACTCTCCACCGCCGAAGGACCGCGAGATCCACGGGCCAGAGAAGCCGCCGCTCATCGTCCTGGAGGAGAGCGGCCCGGCGCGGCAGTTGGTTCGACTGGAAGCCGACCTCCTGCTTCCAACAGCCCTGTCAGAGGATCGCCAGGAGAGATCACGAGAAACCGTGCCCTGCCACATCACCAGCTGGCTGGCGCTCTACCCGGGTGTGCCACGGGTCGACGTTCGCACGTCCGTCGCCAACCTGGCCAGTGACCACCGGTTGCGGGTCTTCTTTCCTACCCACCTGAACGTTGTCGCCTCACACGCCGACGGGCACTTCGCCGTTATCGCTCGAGACGCGGAGACTCTGAGGCCTGAGAACGCCTGGCTGGAGAATCCGGTTGCAACCTACCCGCAACACACGTTCGTGGATATCTCGGACGGTGAGTCAGGGCTGATGATCGCCAATCGCGGGCTCCCGGAGTATGAAGTGGTTCAGCTAGAGAGGGGGCACGCCATCGCTCTCACTTTGCTACGCTGCGTCGGGTGGCTCTCTAGGGACGACCTGAGCACCAGACAGGGTGGCGCCGGACCGGCCATCGCAACCCCGGCCGCGCAGATGCAGGGCACCCACATCTTCGACTACTCGATCATTCCCCACTCAGGTGGATGGCAGAACGCCATTGACCAGGCCCGTTACTTCGCGAGGCCGGCCGCCGCCCGGTGGACCGGCCGCCAC
>JAJYKO010000070.1:0-2406 GCA_021788565.1 Chloroflexota bacterium | reverse complement strand
GCGCTCGGCCAGGAAATCCAGTTCCTATCCGTCTCCCCGGCAACCCTTCTGGTGTCGGCAGTCAAGCGGCCGGAGGACGGAGCCGAAGACCTGGTGGTGAGAGTATACAACGTCTCAGAGACACCCACCGAAGGGTCGCTGAGGCTATTCGTCCCCCTCAAGGGGGCCACGCTAACAAACCTTGCCGAGGAGGCTCTGGCGCCACTGCAAGTGGGAGATGACGGCGCCACACGCTTCTCAGTTGGCGGCCACAGCATCGTTACACTCCGGCTCTCTCCAGCATGATGGGGCACTTTATATGCTCTTACCCGGTTCTTGACCGTCCCTGCGGAAGGGGTGAGGAGCATCAGCGTGCTTCGCAGATTCTTGCCAAGTTCTCTGGTCCTGGCTGCGCTGTTTGCCTTTGTCGCGCGAATAGTCAGGCTTCCGGCTCAGGAGGCTGAGCCACACACCCGGCCAGTCCCTCCTGCGCCTAATATCACCTATGCAAACCTGCGGCGGCTAGTCTTCCAGACAGTCGGGCTGGTTTTCGGCATCTGGTTCGTAGTCTGGTTCGTCAGCCGCACGCTGGAAGTGCTCACGCTCTTGTCCATAGCCGTGATTCTCGCCGTCGCCCTTCGGCCAACCGTCGATCGCCTGAGCACCGACGGGATCCCCCACGTCAATAGGACGGTACGCCGTGGGCTCGCGATTCTCACACTCTACCTTGCGCTCGCGACTGCCGTGGCGGCTCTTGCTTTCGTAGTCGTGCCTCAGATCGTGCTGGAGGCAGAGAAATTGGTCACCAGCGCCCCGGACTACCTTCAGGGGCTCGACCAGCGGCTGCGCCTTCTGCCCGGCTACTCGACGCTGCCGCCGCTTCAGACCCTGTCGAGCCAGATAGCCAGCCAGTTCATCGTCAACCTTCCCCAGGCTCTCAACATTCTATTTCTCGCCATTAACACGGTCACCGGCGTGTTGTCCCTCGGCCTTGTGCTGGTCCTGACCTTCTTTCTGATCATGGACGCGGACGCGATATACAAGCACTTCACGTCGTTGCTGCCTCCCGCTGGAAGGGGAAAGGCGAGAGAACTGACAGCCGAGATGGGGCACAAAATCGAGGGATGGCTCAAGGGTATCGTCGTCCTGAGCGCCTTCGTGGGAGTCGGAACAACCGTGGGAATGTGGGCGCTAGGGATGCCCTACCCGCTGCTCCTCGGGGTCACAGCAGGCCTCGCCGAGCTGGTGCCGCTGGCAGGCCCCTACCTCGCCTCGGCGCCGGGCATCCTGGTCGCTCTCTTCCAGCCCACCTGGAAGCTGATAGCGGTTGTGCTCTTCTTCGTCGCGCTCCAGATGGTGGAGAACCAGATATTGGCGCCGGCGGTACTGGGGCGACACGTAGAAATGCCCCCACTTCTCGTCATACTTGCCCTGCTTCTGGGAGCGTCGCTCATGGGGATCGTGGGGGCAATATTGGCACTGCCCGTGGCGGCCATTATTCTCGTTCTCTGGACGGACCTGGTAGTCCCCGCGATCAAGCGTCACTACCACGAAACGCACGAAGGATAAGCACAGATCACTCCCGCCGTGCTCCCAACTGTCGCTGGGCATCCTGCAGATAGCGCACAACGTCCTCGTCGGTCAGCTGGTCAAACTCACTGAAGTGATACCCGACTGCGTAGAATGGCTGTGGGGTCATGAGGCACACTGTCCGGTCGGCCTCCCTCGAAATCCGCCACAGGGCCTCCTGAGAAGCCAAAGGGGTCGCGGCTACCAGCTCCTTCGGGTGAGCTTCCCTCACTCCCTTGACGGCGGCCAGCATCGTATACCCAGTGGCGACTCCATCGTCAACCACGATAACCGTCCGTCCGTCCAGCGGAGGAAGCTCGCGGCCCTGACGGTAGACCTTGATCATGCGGTCTATCTCCAACAGCTGGCGGTCAACCTCCTCTCGCAAGTATTCGGGCGGCACTCCTAGCGTGTCCACGGTCAATCGATCAGCCCAGAGCCCACCTATCTCCGCCACTGCCCCGACGGCCAGTTCGGGGTTCCCCGGCGCCCCCACCTTGCGCGAAATTAGCACGTCGAGAGCAACGCCCAGGAAGGACGCAACCTCGTACCCGACTACTACTCCTCCCCTGGGTAGCGCCAGCACTATGGTGTCCGGTAGGTCAAACTCTGTCAGTTCGTCCGCCAACTGCCTGCCAGCATCGCGCCTATTCTCGAACAAGTCCTCACCCCCGGCGAGTGATGAGTGAGCGTTTTGCTCATCACTCACCACTCTTCACTGAGACTAGGCGGCCCGCTCATGATCATCGTGACCGCTCTCGGGCATGCCAAGCTCATGTCTGACCCGCAGGTATCCCCTCAGGTCACCCTCACTGATGATCCCAACCAGGTGGTCACCTTCGTCCACCACAGGGAGCA
>JAJYKO010000069.1 GCA_021788565.1 Chloroflexota bacterium | reverse complement strand
CCTCACGTCCCGGCGAGCCGCCACGTCGGTAGGAAACTGGCGGCTCAGCAGGACTTGGCGGTAGCGAGTAGCGTGGCGCCAAGGCCCGAAGGGCATTCGCCCTCCCATCGCCCTCCCTTCCCCATCCCACACTGCGACCCCAACGCTGAACCATGCCCTCGCGCTTCCTGCCCCGGTTGTAGTAGCCAACGTGCTAGAATCCGCCGGAAGAACAGCGGCGGCCCAGTGTAGGAAGCTGGGCACTCGATCACGCTGGGCTACGTTGGAGGCAGGAGAGTGCGGATAGTAGACGTCAAGGCGTATCCACTGCGAGCGACACTGGCGAACCCGACGGGGAATGCCCTCGGTTGGAACAAGGCGAGGGTCGCTTGCCTCGTGGAAGTCGTTACCGATGAGGGAATGAGCGGATGGGGCGAAGCGGGCGCGGCCCAGGGACTGGAGGTCCTGGCGGCGGTCGTCGAGAAGCAGCTTCGACCGCTACTGATCGACGAGGACCCGACCAACACCAACCGGCTCTGGGACAAGATGTACAGGACGTACGAGGCGGGGGGGCGAACCAGCGGCATCTCCCTCCAGGCTATGAGCGGGGTCGACATAGCCCTATGGGACCTTCGAGGGAAGATCGCGGGCAAGCCCGTGTACGAACTGCTCGGAGGGAAGGTCAGGGACTCGGTCCTCGGCTACGCGACCGGCTTCTACTATTTGGAGACGGGCGATCCGGTCTCGCTGGTTGAAGAAGAGGCACGGCGTCATCTGGAGAGCGGCTTCCGGGCCATAAAGGTGAAGATTGGCGGGCTCCCGATCAAGGTAGATGCCAGGCGCGTCCAGATAGCTCGCGAGGTGATTGGTCCCGACAGCCTGCTAATGATCGATGCGAATCAGGCCTACACTGTGGCAGCCGCCCGCGACCTCGCGCGGCGAGTCGCAGACTACGATATCGGCTGGTTCGAGGAGCCACTCCCCGCGAACGAACTCCGGGGCTACGTGCAGCTGAAGGGCACCATCGGGATGCCGGTTGCCACGGGCGAGTGCGTCTACACCCGCTTTGGATACCGCGAGTGGTGCGCCCAGCAGGCCATGGATGTGGCCCAGCCCGACCTGTGCAACGCGGGTGGAATTACCGAGTGCGCGCGCATCGCGTCCATGGTGAACGCCTGGGGTATGCTCTGCGTGCCGCACGCCTGGGGCACCCCTGTGGGGCTCTCAGCAACGCTCCAGCTGGCCATCACGCTCCCGCCGGCCACGCGCGCCTACTCCCGCTTCCCCCTGATCCAGGAGCCCGCGCTCGAGTGCGACCGGAGCGCAAACCCGCTTCGAGAGGAGGTCGCTCCCATGCCCTTCAGCCTGAAGGACGGCGTGCTCACCGCGGGGGACGCACCGGGCTTGGGCGTGGAGGTGGACCGATCCGCGCTGGAGCGCTTCCTGGTGCGGTAGTGCCGGCGTGGGGCGCCCGCCGACAACCGTGTCGCGCACTGAGGATCGACAGAATCGCACACCCCGAGCTTCCAGTTATACCTCAGAGGCTCGGGGTGTGCTGTTCTCTCTAGAATGGCCAGGGCACCACACCGTCTTTCCAGTTTTGTGAGCTGGCCCCTGTAACACGCGGGAACGCGCGACGATCGGCGTCCAATGTATGGTGCGAGTTCGCAGTCTCGCCGAATGTCGGGCTGCTCCTCAGCTCGCGCCGAGCAACTCGCGCATAGCCGCACCCTGGCGGAGGCACCATTCGCGCAGGATCCGCACGTCCCAGCCAATGCAGAAGTGGCGCACGCCCATGTCCACGTAGGGCTTGGCCTGCTCGAAACTGCCGATCTCCACACGGGGATGCTTGCCCGCTTCAAGGGCGAGCTTGATCATCCGGTGATGTGCCTCCTGCACACTCGGGTGCGAGCTCTGGCCCGCCAGGCCGATGCTGATCGAGTAGTCGGACGGGCCGAACTGCACCATATCGAGGCCGTCGACGCTGAGGATCTCCTCGATGTGCTCCATCGCGCCCTTCTTCTCGATCATCACTGCGACGACCACCTCGTTCATCGCCTCAACCCAGTCTCGGTGGTTGCCGTAGCCGTAGCCGCTCGTCCGGCGCATGGACACGCCGTGGAGACCGCCGGCCTCGGGCGCCTCGGCTCGGACCTGTTGGATGCACTCTCGGACATCGGCAGCCGAGCGGACGTCGGTGAAGAGTACGTTCTGGATCCCGGAGTCGAGAGCCCGCGTGGCGATGAAGCCGCGGGCCTGTTCCTCCACCTTCATCATCGAGGACATCTTGGGGAACAGTTCGATCGTGCGGCCGAAGTTGTCCAACTGCTCGAGGCTGAACGGAGCGTACTCGCCGACGAACTCAATGTAGTCGAACGCTTCCGTGAGGCCGATCACCTCGACAGTAGCCGGCCACGGACTGAGGACGTGGGTACCGAGCGTTGGTTTGCCTTCCCTAAGCAGCTGTCTGAGCAGGTTGGGCTTCATTGTTGTGAACCTCCACTTCGATCTACAGGTGGTCAAGACGAAAGCGCGATGCCTCTAGCCAGCAGAGTCCCGGGAAGGCGCCTGCAGCCGGCTTGCGATCGTCCCGGAATCGGCCTTCAAGTGGCAGCGCAACAGGAACGCACGCCAGGGAATGGCTGGCGGACGCACGCGTTCTGATGCGCCCGACTGGTTTCTCGCTCGTACCCGGGAGAGGATTCGACCCTCTGGCCGCGCTGACCGGCTCCGTTTCAGGCTGCCGGTACCTGGATTGACACGGTAACGGCCTGTGCTCCCGCGTCCTCTTCCGGAACTGCGGCCCCTTCGTCAATCAGAGTGGTCACGTAAAGGTGGATGGCTTCCCTGGCATTCGCGATTGCCTCTTCCAGAGTGTCGCCCTCCAGTTGGAGGGGAAGCGCCGTATAGTCTACGCCAAGGATGAACGCGGGGCCAGAGCCAAGCTACTGGCGTTCCAGAAGGACGGCGGCCGCACCTGCAGTCTGGCCACCCCTGGGGCAACGAGACGCTCAACGACATCCTTGACCTCTGGCCGACCACGGCAGAGCCCACGCTAGAGGTCATCGCCGGGTTATGACACTCGTGCTATAATTCGGGCATAGACGTGGCGTATCACCCTGCGGCACGCCACGATCTGGCTGCTCTGCCCAAAGGCGAGCGGAGTGCCATGCTCCACGCGGTCGAGAAGCTGGTTTCGCTGGGCGACCGGCTCCCCTTTCCCCATTGCAGCGCGGTGAGGGAGTCGAGGCTGTGGGAGCTACGCCCCAGGGGTGGAAGGAGCCCGTGGCGAGCCTTTTATCGCCGGGTTGGCGATATCATGGTCATAGGGGCGATTGGCCCAGATGCGCAGCAGGACGCAACTGGATTCCGGCGGGCGGTTGCGGCAGCGGAGCAACGGATTTCCGACGTTGAAGAGGGACAGGGAGAACGATAATGGCAAGAAATGAGCTGCTGCGAGCTAGGGACGTACTCGACGATGAGCTGCGGGACCCGGCAATGCGGCGCCGATGGGAGGAGCTGGCGCTGGCCAGGGCGGTAGCTATCTGGTTGATCGGCTACAGAGCCGACTCAGGACTGAGCCAGACCGAGCTCGCCGGCCGCCTTGGTCTGAACCAATCCGTGGTGGCTCGTCTAGAGGCAGCAGAGCATGTCCCCAAGTTGGAAACCCTTCTCCGCCTGGCGGAGGTGCTGGGCATGTCCCTGCGGCTGGATATCATCCCGCCTTCAGCGGAACCCACCCCCGAGCTGCCGGAAGGCGCCACCGTGGAGCATGCGACCACACCTCGTGGAGCCCGCCTGCGGGTGGTGGCGGCCTGAAGGTACCGGACAGTCTCCCGCGGCACCTCGCCCTTGATTTGTCCGTGGAGCGCATAAGGCCACCATTTATGCAGCCAGGTCGATTGTGAGCGTGGCGGGCTCGCTCGCGGGCTCGTCCTCTGGAATAGGTTCTCTATGCTTGCGCAGGCTCTCGATGTAGCCCTCTATCGCGTCCCTGGCCATCGCTATCGCTTCTTCCAGAGTGTTCCCTTCGGTGACACAGCCGGGAAGTGCAGGAACTGTTACAGTGTACACCCCACCCTCTTCGGCGGGAGCAGGTGTCAGCACCATACGATAGTGGCGCTTGGTCATAGCCGTTTCGCTTTCTGAAAGTGCGCACCAGTTTGGCAGCTGTAAGTCTCGGCAACCGGGTCACATCGGTCTCAATCCTCTGCGTAGTACCGGGGGAGGAGATTCGAACCTCTAAGCCCTTGCGGGCAGCGGATTTTAAGTGACCTCGCCGGCGTCCATCGAGTGATTCGGTCTGTTTTGCCGTGCTTCCCGGTAGCCGAATCACCCCATATCCGTCCACCAACTCGTACTATCTTTGCACTCGTCCACCGGTTTTGCTGTCAGCATTGCAGTCACCATAGCGCCGACGCTCACTGCCGGCACTCAGGACACTCAGCATTTCTTGTCGAACCCAACGCCCATCACTTCAGGGCAAAGTAAACGTCGTCGTACACTAGGGATGCTTGGTCCATAAGCCCTACAGGAAGATATCTCCCAGCTAGCCATCCGTCAACCGTGGCCCCTGGGAAGATATCCTGGCTGGTGAAACTCGGTTCCGCTGCAACATTTCCAAAGCCAGGTGCCCCCCAGAAGCGGTTATCAGCGTAGAGTTTGTAACCTCCGTCAGTAGTTCTGTACGGTTCGTCTTGCGGGCCGTCCAGGTACTTGAGCCTGAGCTTGACAACAATGTAATCGTTCCCGGCAGGAGGTTCTTCATTGAACATATTCGCCTTTTTCACGAATGGCCAGGCATTCCGTTCAACCGCTGTGACCTGAAGCTGGAACGTAGTTCGTCCATCTTTGATTGTATAAGCGTTACCGTAGGGAACGGGCGCATCCCGCTTCCCAACAACAGGTGTCGGAGACGGCTTCGGCGTTGCTGTCGGGAGAGGCGTGGATGAGGGCAGGGAAGTAGGGGACATTTTCGGAGCATTGGCAGGACCAGGTGTGGCAGTTGGACCGATGGGAGCGCCAGCCGCTGCTTGCGTCGCCGAAGGGCCTGGGTTTGAAGTCTCAACTCCGCCTGACTTGGATGATGCCGATGATACCCGATCTGGAGACGACGGCACGTATGCAAGCACCATAGTGAACAGGATCACCAGAATCGCCCAACCTACTGCGCCAGTGGCTCTGCTCGAAGAGTTAAGCAATGGAATACGAGAACGAATGCCTTTCACGTTCTGCGCCAGAAGCACGATGACGACGATCTCAAGTCCCCCCACGAGTGACGGTGCATGTCCCGAGCCCACCCCGGTTAGTATCGAGAGCCCACCTAGAATGTAGCCAGCCCCAGCCAAGACAATCTTCCAGCTAGATCGCTGGGCAGTGTTGGATGGTTGCCGCCCTTGCGTGCCAGACTGCGAGGGCTGCGACGGGAGGCTTCCTGCATCAGACATCGCCACACCTCTCCTTTTCGTCTTGCTCGGAACCGGTCCTGGCTACCACTAGCGGCCGGTCGAGCGCGTTCGTGACATTGCCGCCTGGATCATTCACCGTTACGTCGTTCGCGCAACCAGTCATCCTACTCCGGTTGCGAGTGCACCCGGAGGCGGGGCCTTTGCCCCTAGTCCCCGCCTCCGCTCCAGGACACCCGTGAACAGGACTGCCTACCGCTCCAGGGAAGAATGGCTTCCTTCTGACGACACGTCATACGCAAGCTGCACTATTCAAGCTTGCTGCGTTCTTGGTTGCTGAACCTTGTCTTTCGACACGAGGGCGAGAATCCCGCCGATCAACAGAAGCGGCCCGGCCACGATGAAGGCTATGAACACCGCGATAAATCCACCTACGGCAGCAATTACCATGAACCATCCCGCCAGCTTCGGTTTGGCAATTGCCAGGGCACCACCTACTATCCCTAAGATGGATAGCGCTAGTGCCGCCCATCCTCCTCCGATAACCGTACTAGCCCCTGCGGCTCCTACTGCGGCACCGACTCCCCCAATAAACAACGCCCCACCAGACATGAACAACCCGATTACCCCGCCAAGAATGCCCAGGACAAGCGCTGCAATTCGCATGGCCCTACCTTCTTTCTTCTCAGAATCGGATTTGTAGTCGCTCTTGATCGTTGCACTTTGGACCGGGTATCCCCTAGTACTCGCGTATGACTGGGTCGCGTGTCGCGACACGGCTTGGGGCAGCAACCGTGTGCAGATGACTCCGCAAGCGCTAGTCGTAAGCCGAAACATAGGGACCGGTTGCTGAATGAACATCAAGAAGCATATCACGCTACAGCCCTGGTGGCGAGCATGCTAAGCTAGAGGAGTGAAGGACAATTGCGTGGGAGACGGCTAGAAATGGCCTGGAGAGTCAGATATGAGCCAGCCTTCTCGCCATCAACCGAGTCGTGACAACGTATTTGAGACTCTCGCTGGTTTCGCAGAGCTTCCCGTAGTCCTTGCTGAGCCTGCAACTCCGGTCGAGCAACGACAGCGCGCGCTCCACCACGCACCTCCTGGGCAGGACTCCGCAGAATCCTTTGGGACAGAGGCTGTCCCAATCGATGACAGCGCCGATGGGAGCCCAAACCGCGCAGGGCTCGCGGGGATGGCTAACGACGTCCACTATATATCCCGAGTTGGTCTCGATCCGCCCATCGCCGGGTCCCGAATAACTGGAGTCCACCCGCGTATGCTGCTGGCGATGGAACTCCCGGCCGATGCCTGCGAGCACAGTTGGAAGCTCGACCCTGTCCGGGATAGCCGTATCATAGACCTTGACCTGCGGTACCAAACACCGGATCTCGAGCACGAGGTGACGCTCGCACCCGCTGAGGTCATTGCCGCCACCATAGCCTTAGACGCTTCCTACTCCGGTGGTCTTAACCGGCTGGCTATTAACTGTGCACGCGCTGGGCTGAGAGTCACAACGGACCTTGATGCGGAGGCATTCCCGACCGGGCGTGTGGACGCGCTCTCACTTCCATGGCGCGTCGACGAAGGATCGCATCGGCAAACATGACCCGGTGCCCATAGTCCCACCGATGTCCATAGTGTCTAGCACGCAACTACCCCGGGGTCACACACCGTTAAAGCGAAGTTCCTGTTGCTCAGCACGAGCAACTAACTCCAGAAACTGGTCGCGTATCTCCGCGAACCCGTCTCTTTGATCCGGTCTTACCGAGAGTTCTAACTTGGCCGCGAAATGTAGAAGCTGATCAGCAAGCGATGGCCCGCACACGCGGGTTCGATGACCAGAGACACGCTGCTCAATGGGGACCGCGTAGAGCTTGATGCCCTGCTGCAGCTTGCTGACCGTGCTGAGCCTTGGCAAAACGCCATCCTTCGCAACGTGCCTACTGATGGTGGAGGGCGAAAGGCCGATTGCCTGGCCGAATTTCACCGTCCCACCTGCGTTGATGACTGCCTTCGCGAGACGCTTCTTGTTCACCATGAAATTCTCTCCTTTCATTTCTTCCGTATCTATTGAGATGGCGTCGATATCGGTCACCGCCGACCCTTTATAGAAGAATGAAGGGGTCGAGTTGTAACGCTTCTGGAGACCAATTTCTGAAACTCGCCACCCGCTTCCCGCCTTCACCACATAAACGGGGTAGCATCCCTGAATGTAACGATTTCTTGGGAAGCCGCGGGCATGGGGAGAAAAGTGGCAAGGAGAGCCACTGTCTGGTCCACCCCCACGGAAGATGCAAATGCCACATTCTCTCCACGATTGCGCAGGCGAGATTGCGATACCGCGAGCAAGCCTATATGATAGGAACCATGTAGAACCTCATGTTAACTCATCTAAGAGGAGAAGAATGAAAGGGGTGTCTTGCAGTGGGTTCAGGCACGAGTAAGGAAAGGAGCGGCAGCAATGTGGCGGCGCATCCTGGGCGCTACTCTAGTCCTGGTGGCGTTCCTGGCACTAGCGGGTGCGGTACATGCACAGACGGCCCCTACGTTCAAGTTGGGCTTCGCGGCACTGGCAGCGCTGATACCAGATGTAGTCGGCACCCCAATAGAGGATGAGCACTACAGCGCGAACGGCGACTCTCTGCAGCACGCGACCAAGGGGTTGATGGCATGGCGCAAAAGCGACAACTGGACTGCCTTTACCAACGGTTACATGACCTGGATAAACGGCCCGAATGGAGTCCAATCACGACTGAATAGTGAGCGCTTTCCTTGGGAAGCGGACTACCAGACCGCGCAGATGAGCAATGGCGTCTTGGCTTCTTAGCAATTCGCAGTTGCACCCGAGCGTCACTCTTCGGGTATACTCTTGGGAAGGCGTGGGGAACTGCATTGAGGTCACTACACAAGGCGCCCTGGTGGGGGCTATCGAAAGTGGTCAAGCGGGACAGAGCGAATGGCTGTCGGGATCGAAGTTCACAGTGGTAGGTGAACTCGACTGAGAGTTCCAGCGTGGGGGGAACCATATACGAACCAACATGGAGAACCAGTTCCCGCCGAGTTGATCCCTACTCGACCGGATCGGCATCATCGGCCGAGCGTCCAATCCGGCAAAGACGGAAGGATACCCACCAACCGCAGCTCGATCACCACCGCTAGGGTCACGTCAATTACAATGAATGCGATTACAACGGCTTGCGCCAGATCGGTTGGCGACCAACCGAACCATAAGGCATGGCTGGTCGAATAATTCAGGAGTCTGTTGGTCCTGTCCTTACGCCCTAATTGAGTCTTCTCCTCGGTGGCGTTGTTGGCGTGGCGTCGCTCTCTCAAAGAGTCCCAGTCATTGCCCTCGAGCAGCTGGTCTACAACCGCATCCATGTCCGCAATATTCGCGTGACGGTCTCCGTAATCGGCGCGGATAAGTACAAGCACTGCAAGGGTTAGCATCACCGCGAAGATGAGAACGAGCGGCCCGAGCCAGGCCTGTCGGAACCCATATGCAGCAACCAGTAGGGCGCCCTGAACTGCGATCAATAGCTGCAGACAGCTCCAGCCTAGCTGGTCCTGGTGGATCACCCGCGAGTTTAGAGTTGCATGAAGTGTGGCCATTGCGTTTCTGTCCGGCATCGTGGCATCGGCAGACTGGGCTAGCGGGTCAGCAGACATGATTCACTACCTCCAGCAGCATCTTGCTCAACGAGTCCAGCGCCAGCCGGCCCGCGCGGGGCTGCTCGACCTGCACCCTTCACGGACGGCCTTCACCTCGGTAGACATCTGAACTATGGGGTTGGTGCCCCGCAGTCTAGCAGAAACCAGTGCTACATATGAAGTAGGCCGCGATGGATTGTGATCCACCCCTGGCCGAACCTCCTTTTCCCTCGGTTCTAGGAGGCAAGGTAGTATCATTCCCTCATCAAATACCAGTCAGGAGGCGTTGGAGGTTTCTGAGGCGAGAGGGTGACACCCATTTGACACCCTTCTTGCATAGAGAGTCGACGCGTTGAGCGCGGAACAGGGGTGGCCACCTGCCTCGTTCTCCTGCCCGGGTAGTCCGCTATTAATCGTACCGGCAAGGGGACTGGACCCCCTGGTCGCGCTGGTGAGTTCGTCTCAGGCTGCCGACGCCTGAATTGCCACTGTGACAGCCTGTGCCCCGCCGTCCTCTTCCGGAACTGCGGCCCCTTCGTCAATCAGAGTGGTCACGTAGAGGTGGATGGCTTCCCTGGCATTCGCGATGGCCGCTTCCAGAGTGTCGCCCTGGGAGTAGCAGCCCGGCAGAGCTGGCACGGTCACCCAGTACCCACCCTGCTTCCTGTCCTCGTGAAGCAGTATAGTGTAGCGATACTCACGCATCGTTCTTCCCTCTTTCAGAGCAGCCTTCGTAATTCATCCGCCGTAAGACCTGCCTGCCGGAGGATCGACATCAGGATCGGGGGCGGGATAACCTTTCCCGTGTGTTCAGCTACAGATACCTTGCCAGGCTTGGTGGGATGGCGCAACTGTAAGTGGCTCCCCTCCCTGGCGACCACGAACCAACCGTCCTTCTTGAGGGCTGGGAGAAGACGCGCCGCGGTAACTCTGGGCATCCTGGTCACTATTCTCTCAGTCCTCCACGTGGTACCGGGGAGGGGATTCGAACCCCTAAGCCCTTGCGGGCAGCGGATTTTAAGTCCGCCGCGTATGCCATTTCGCCACCCCGGCTCGCAACCTCAGCCGCACGGCCCGAATCTTACCACAGGCAGCCTCCCCGTCAATCGCCGGATCATCCTCGCGCCATCGTTTGATTTTCCTACTCCAGCATCTACAATGGAGTCGTCGCGACCGGCCACGCCCGATCGTGATTAGTGGCAAATGAACCACGGAGGCACCGAGAACACGGAGCCTGGCCCAGCTGTCTTCGTGCCCTCGGTGTCTCCGTGGTTCCAGGTACCAGGTTTGCGGCGCGGAATGGGACTTGCCACCTGTCTTCCTGAAGGAGCAAACCGACTTTGCGTTACGGTATCGTCGCGGACGTGCATTCGAACCTCGCAGCCTTCGAGGCGGTCCTCGCCGACATGGGTACTGTGGATGCCGTGTGGTGCCTCGGCGACCTCGTGGGCTACGGTCCCGAGCCGAACGAGTGCATAGAGCTGCTTCGCCGCCATCAGCACCTGTGCGTGATGGGCAATCACGACGCGGTTGCCGTCGGCGAAATGGACAGCTCCGCGTTCAACGCCGTCGCTGCTCTGGCTGCCGAGTGGACGGCACGACAGCTCACGGAGCGCTCCTTCCAGTTCCTGTCCGCCCTCCCGTACGTGCTAACCGAAGGCCCCTTCACCATCGTCCACGGCAGCCCTCGGCAGCCAATCTGGGAGTACATCACCCAGGAATCCAGGGCTGCCGCCAACTTCGCCTACTTCGACACGCCCGCGTGCCTGGTGGGCCACACCCATGTGCCGGTCCTGTTCGAGCAGCAGATCGACGTCGATCGGGTCTTCGGCAGGGTGCCTGGTCCGGGCGACACTGAGTTGGTCGGCAACGTTCGGTTCATCGCCAATCCGGGCGGCGTGGGCCAGCCGCGGGATGGCGATCCACGCGCCGCTTACGCCATCTACGACTCCGACGCCGCCGCCCTGGAGTGGCGACGGGTTGCCTACCCGATTGAGGTCACACAGCGGAAGATGCGCGAGGCGGGGCTGCCAGGTCCGCTCGTCGACCGAATAGCCATGGGGTGGTAGCCGCCCGAGCCAAAGGGCCGGCCAGGAGCATCTTGCCCTTTAAGTAAGACGCGGGGCGCAGGCGAGCTCAGTGTCACCCGTGATACGACATCAACTCATCGCAACGGGGGCCAGCGGCGCTCACGCGCAGCCGGCCCCCGCTATAAGAGAAGTAGCCAGGCGCCATTGCCAGGCGGATATATCGGTGTGCGACCCAGGCGGGCCGGCAGGGCGTGATGCTGCGCTCGCTCGCATCACGCGGCCCCTACTTCATCCACTCCTGGTAGGTGCGAATGACCTTCACAGCCCCATCAGGCGCGTTCTGAATGCACAGGTCGCAGAGAATGCACTCATCCTCGTTGTCGCCGTCAATCAGCAGCGCCTCTTCGGTAGCCTTCATGGCATCCACGGGGCACACCCTGGCACATAGCTCGCGCGCCTGCTTGGTGGAAAACTTGCTCTGATCGATCTTGACTTCTACAAATAGGCCCATTTGTCCTCCAAGCTATTAGCGATTAGCAATTAGTAATTAGCCAATTGGTTACGTCCGAAGTTGATGCCACGACGTCAACGGCCGATAGCTAACAGCTAATTACTAATTGCTAATTGCTAACTTCCGCCAGCAACTTCTTCACCGCGACGGCGATCTGGTCATGGGTCTCCACCACCACGATCCCCGCGTCACGCATCGCCTTCATCTTGCCCCGTGCCGAGCCGGTGTTGCCCTCAACTATCACCGCCGCGTGCCCGAACCGCATCCCCTGCATGTCGTCCACGAAGCGGCCGGTCACGAAGGCGACGATCGGCTTGGAGTAGTTGACCTCCCTCACCCACTCGGACAGTCTCTCCTCGGCGGAGGTCCCGGGCTCACAGAACAGCACGATCACCTTGGTCTGGGGATCCTGCTCCAGCAGCGGCAGCAACTCCACGAAGGTGGAGCCGATGATGGGGTCGCCCCCGATGTTGACGGCAGTGCTCATGCCGATGCCGTTCTGGGTCAGCAGGCTCGCCGTCTCGGTCAGCATCCCACCGCTCCGCGAGAGGATAGCCACCGGGCCTGGAATGTATGCCTTCTTAAACTCCTCGGCCGGACCGCCTATGGCTCCCAGCTTACCTTTGCCGGGGGAGCACATCCCCAGGGAGTTGGGACCGACGATGCGCGCGCCCCGGTTCTTGGCGTACTCGAGCATCTGGCAGACGTCGCCCCGTGGGATCCGCTCGGTAAACACACTGATGAACTTGATCCCACCGTCTACCGCCTCCATCACGGCGTCCTTGGTGAATGCGGGTGGAACGGAGACGATGGAGGTGTTGATCTCCGGATGGGCGGCCAT
>JAJYKO010001161.1 GCA_021788565.1 Chloroflexota bacterium | reverse complement strand
AGGGGGTGCACTGCCGAGCACACGTCATGGATGAAGCCCGGCAGGGTCAGTTCCGCGGAGCGCGCACCTCCACCCACCGTGTCCCTACCCTCCAGCAAAAGGACGGAGCGGCCCGCTCGGGCCAGCGTGATGGCCGCGGCGAGGCCGTTGGGTCCCGCGCCGACCACGATCGCCTGATGCTTCATATCGTGCATGCTCTTCCTGCCGGTAGGTTTGGATGGTCCGAAGACGATCTCAGCAGAAAGGAATCCAGGCCCATTTCTATGTGTAAGACTTGGACCGCCGTTGCTATAATGATGTTGAGGCAGCTGTCCCGCCGCGGTTGGGGCGGGACAATCATTTCTCTTAAGGACAACAATTCAGCTGATGCTTCGCCGCGGCCTGCCGAAGCTGGTGCTGCTGATCGGCACCGTCCTGAGCCTGGTGGCGCCCACCGCGGCGCTCGCCAGACCTTTTGTCCCCGATCCATACGACGTGTGCAGGCTGGTGGCCGAAGCGAACGTCCTCGATCCCAAGTCGGGATGGATGCGGCCTGCCCCTGCGTACGCCGGCAACTGGTTGCGGGATGCGTTCTGGACCACTGCGATCCTCGGTTCGGACACGGGGCGGCGCGCGCTTTCTCACTTTGGGGCCAGCCTGACTCCGGAAGGACAGGCGCCGACCAAGCTGGACCCGGCGGGCGGTGCGGCAACCTACTACGACGACGAGTCGACCCTGATCTACATTATCTGGTCGGCCCGAGACGACGCACAACCGTTGGAGCGGGTGGAACGGGCCTGGAACTGGGTTAGCCGTCACGTGGTCGATGGCGCGTACTGGACCCCTACGGGCACCTTCCACACCTGGCACGACCTGCTGCTGTTTCCCAGCCGCGACGTGTCATCCTACAACCAGGGGCTGTACGTCGTGGCTGCCATGGCAGCGCATCAGATGGGCGTGGCATCTCAAGCCGACGTGGACGCCGCCGGGGTGGCCTACCGAAAACTCTACCGCGTCGACCTGGGCTACGTGCCCGCGAGCAAGTACCTCGACTACCACGACGCGTCGGCGCTCACCGGAGAGTTCCTGGCCCGAACCAGCTACAACCACTCCGTGCTGGACGACGGCATGGTCGTCTCCACTGTGCGAGCCCTCACTCGCTCGGGCGACGGATTCCTCGATCTGTCGGCACGGGACGGAAGCTACCTGGATACCTCTGCTTTCTTCTTGCCCCTGCGGAAGGGAAGCTACCAGAACGGCGGCTCATGGCTGCTGTACGACTCGATGTCGTGGGCGACGGCATGGATGGCCGGTGCGGAGGAGGCGCGCGACATGGCGATGAACAGGCTGCGCGAGGAATCGGTGGATGGGACACTCTACGAGTATCTGCCTACCGGACCGCTCGCCGGCACCGCCCCGACCCATGCCCAGTACGGATGGGACAGCTACGCGTGGTTCACGGTAGCGGCACGCCAGGGGTACGCCGAGCCGTTGCTTCAGGTCTCTCCCGACGCCCGGGACGCTGGCGTAGCTGCCGCGCACCTGAACGAGTAGGGGCCGCTTCCGGAGCTAGAAATAACCGTCCATCAAGCGCTCCATGTACCCCGGGATCACAGCGTCCTGCCGCACATCGAAGGCGGGTAGATATGGCTTGACGTCTAGGACCGGCGTGCCGTCGATGGCGTCCAACCCCTGAACGCGCAGCACGTTTCCGTCCACCCCTAATAGCCGCACGGCTGTCACCCCGATAGGGTTCGGCCTGTGCTTGGCCCGCTGCGCGAAGATGCCTGTCAACGGCATGTCGGCGCGACCTCGCTGACGCCGCACCAGATCGATCTCCTCTGAAAAGGTGGCCTGATGCATAAAGAAGAGAACCAGGAGGTGCGAGAACTGCTCGATGCCGAGCAAGCCAGGGGCGAGCTTCTCAAAGAGATGGATCTCAGAGACTACCTTTCCCCAGCCCTCGTCGACAGCCTCGGTCGCCGATGACTTCACGAGTCCTATTGATTGAAGTTCGAATGTTGGCCCAGGTCCCATTCAGGTAACCTCCGCAATTGCCCGCACGCGCCATTTTGATGATTATGTCACAGCGACCGAATCCTCGCTCAGGCAATCCCAAGGAGGCGCTCAGGGAGTCCCTAAGGTTCTGTCGGGAGACAGGGCTAGCCGTCTTGGTGGATTTGCACGTCACAAAGCCGACGCGCGTGCCACGCCTCTCCACTTCATTGTTCCGCCCTTGAGACCCTGCTCTGGACCAAATCGAGCCGTTGCCATGCGACGCCTGGGCGCACGGCTAGCCAGCGAGCTAATGGATTTGCCACCCCGGGCAGATAGCCCAGGGCATCCTCGGCATCACCCATAATCAGATCCTGATCCTGCTGTTGTTGAACGTCTTCTTCTTGATCGTGGGGATGTTCCTTCACAGCGCGGCGGCGATCGTGATGGTGGTACCTATTGTCTGGCCACTGGTGCACGACCTAGGGATCGACCCGATCCACTTCGGGCTGATCGTAACTCTGAACCTGG
>JAJYKO010001160.1 GCA_021788565.1 Chloroflexota bacterium | reverse complement strand
GAAACGGGTCAAACCCTCCTCGTATGTGGCATTCATGTTCACCCAACTGGTGTTTACCTTGGCCTCCCTGACAGCCTTCAGCATGTGCTCCTGCATCCGCTGGACGAATGTCTGGTACTCGCTGCCCTCAGGATCTCCGAAAGGCCAGGCGCCAAGGAGAGCCTGGTAGAGGTAGTACTCGTCGTTTCCGTCTGGGATGAGCTGTCCTTCGGCCTGGGTCTTCTTGGCCCTGTTCATCCGGCCCCATCTATTAACTGCCACGCGCCACTCCTGCGAAAGCTCCGAGAGCACGGCTATCCTGGCGCGCACGTCTTCGCTCCGCTTTGTGTCGTGGGTAGAAGTGGCCAGAAGGGAGTAAGGCCACTGTCTCTGGCGCTCGGTGTTCAGCTGATGGAAGGATGCCACGGTGGCGCCGAATTGGCCTGGATTGCCCCCAACCTCATTCAGCGATATCAGCCGGTTGTAGGTGTAGAAGGTGGTATCCTCCATCCCCTTTGCCATGACAGGCCCCGTGTTTTGCTGAAGTCTCTGGACAAAGCTGAGCAGAGCAGCCCTGTCCTCTTCATATTCCTCCTCCGGCAGCCTCAGAAGCAGTACGTCGCCAATGAAGTCGAAAATCGATCCCGAGGTCCGCGGGTTCCTCCGCTTGGCGTCTCGAACCGCGGTCTCCACGTAGCCCCTGTCGTGCGGGTCCACGGCGTGATCCCAGGAATCGTCGCTAGTGGCCATGTAGGTGCGATAGACGGGCAGTGCGGCTATGATTTCGCGAAGGGCGAAGGTGAGGCTGCCCAGCGTGAAGTCGCGAGTTCTTCGATGCCTGGAAGCGATCCGCTTGAGTTGGTGGGCGAGCATGTTGATCTCACTGGAGAGAGACGCCAGCATGATCATTTTCTTGTTGGCGTTGACCAACTCCCTGAAGCTGGCACTCCTGCCGCTAAAGCCGCGGTAGAGGGTATCGAGCGCCTTGGCTGCCGAGGGATCCACCATGATCCCATTGGCGGCGTTCAGGAAATCGTAGCCTGTGGTGCCGAAAACCGCCCAATCGGGAGGAAGTGTCTCGCCGCTGGTCAAGATCTTCTCCACCACGACGTAGAGGGGACGCACCACCAAGGCATCTGGCCGTGCCCGCTTCTCCAAGTCGAATCTCGCGTCGATTTGTTCCACGAGGCTTGCGACTCTCTCGGGGTTGTTTTCCTGGCCGTTGGGCAGTTGTTGCTTGCACATCTGGAGAAGATAGCTCTTCTGGAGCTGGGAAAGGTAACCGTCTGGATCCAGCAGGCCGTCCGGATGGTCAACCCTCAGTCCCGTTGCCTTTCCGTCTCGAAGCAGCCTGAAGATCAACTGGTGCGTTTCCTGGAATACTTCGGGATCTTCGGTCCTGATGGCTGCCAACTCGTTGATATCGAAGAATCGTCTGTAGTTGATCTCCTCAGCGGCCACTCGCCAGTGGGCCAACCGGAACGCCTGACGGTCTAACAGGTGGTGGAGCCGATCGAAGCTGTGCGGGTTCCCCTTCTGGCCGTTGAACAGTGCCACGGTCCGGTCTATGGCTTCTCTCGCCGGCGCCACGCGATCGTACAGGACTTTCAGCCTCCGCTTGACCACCTCTTTCTCTCTTTGGCGCTCGGACATGCGCTCCGGGTCCTTCTCGGTTCGCTCGGGAAGGTGGCCAATCGCGGTGATTATGCTCTCCAGTTCGGCCACCTCTTCGCTGTTCTTGCCAAGCTCACTTGTCAACTCCCTGGCGGGGGTTTCTAGAATCTCGGTGTAGGACTTCGGAGACACGGGAAAGCTGTGGTCGTAATAGTCTACGTAGAAGGCGCCCTCGCCATAGCGGAGCCTCAGCTCCTGATTTTCCAAGGTCTCGCCGTAGGATTTTCCAAGGACGGGAATCAGCACCGTATCGTCCAGGTCCGAGCCAGCGTGGAGGGGATGCCAGTCCACATCGAAGAAGCGCGCGTAGGGTGATGCCTGCCCGTTCTCCAGGACATTGGCCCACTTGGGGTTGGCGGTCTCTAGAATACTCATGTGGTTCGGGACAACATCCAAGATCTGCCCCATCTGGAGCCTCTTCAACTCCCCAACGAGCGCGTCGTAGTCCTGCTCGGTCCCAAGTTCCGGGTTCAGAACGCCGTGGTCGACGATGTCGTAGCCGTGGGTGCTTCCTGGGCGGGCCTTCAAGTATGGCGAGGCATAGCAGTCGGTGATGCCGAGGTCGCTGAGGTACGGCACCACGGCGCGGGCGTCCTGGAAGGTGAACGATTGGTTGAACTGGAGCCGGTAGGTGGAGACAGGGAGCCTTCGAGAGGAGCGGATCTGTTCCAACACGTTGCCCAGAATGGTCTCGGAGGCAAGCTGATTCATTTTCATCACCTCTCTGTTGGCGCCTATCTCGCGCTCGGGAGGTCTTCGCTTCATCAGTACGAGGGATCTCCCCGACATTTCGTAAGTCGAACCAGCTCGATAAGGCTCTCGACTGTCCTCTAGGCCAGGATTGTCGGTGTCC
>JAJYKO010000068.1 GCA_021788565.1 Chloroflexota bacterium | reverse complement strand
GACATCAGCAAGCCGGCCGAGAGGAAGGTGGAGAACACTTTCTTCCGTGAGGATTTCCGTCGTGTCTATCTGGACGAGGTGGGGTTGATCTACTACCAGCCCCGAGTTCCTGAGAGCTACACCGAGGGCTTCACCGAGGCCCTCAAGAAGAGCGCCCTGCCGGCCCTTTCCGAGAACACCACCGTCGTGGTGGACTACAGCAACGGCACCTCGTCCGCTGTATTGTCGCCAATCCTGCGTCAGCAGGGCGCACGGGTCGTGGATCTCAACTCGACAGTTGAAGAGACCCGGACCATCACATCCCCGGAAGAGCACGAGTACGCCCTCAATCAGTGCGCGTCCATCTCGTCCGCGCTTAGGGCAACGTTGGGCGTCCGCATCGACGTTGGCGGCGAAAGGATCCGGCTGGTGACCGGTCGCGGGCGGATCCTCGCGGGCATGACCGCTCTCGCTGCCGCCGCCGACCTGGTGTTCAGGACGAAGCCCGGCTCCACGGTAGCGGTGCCGGTTTCTGCTTCCAGGCTGATCGACGAATTGGCAGAGCGAAACGGTGGCAAGGTGCTGCGAACCCGAGTGAACCCCCGCGCTATGGCCGAGGCAGCGGCGAGAGAGCACGCGGCGATGGTCGGCGACGGCGATGGGGGGTTCATCTTCCCCACCTTCCAGCCGGCTTTCGATGCAATGTACGCAACCGCGCAGTTGATGGGACTTCTGGCGGCAAACGAGACCACTCTGGCAGACGTCGTCGGCGCCTTGCCACCTTATTACATGAGCTCCACGAAGGTTGCGTGCCCGTGGGAGCGCAAGGGGAGGATCATGCGGATCCTCCACGAGCAGTACCGCGACGGCCAGACCAAACAGATCGACGGGATCAAGATCGACCTGGGAGAGGAGTGGGTGCTGGTCCTTCCGGACCCCGACCGCCCGCTCTTCCACATCATCGTCGAGTCAACCTCCAGCGAGGCGGCGCGCGCCCTGCAGGACAAATACGCCGCGCTCATCAGCGGTCTGCAGGACTGATATCAGCCGCATGATATACTAGAAAAGCGATTAGAGATCAGCAGTTAGAGATTAGCGAGCAGCAGTAGTGCTTCCAGCCGCCGGCTAACCGCTAGTCACTAATTGCTAATTGCTGTTCGTAGAGGGAGAAGATGTCCGAGCACGACTCCTATGTAGAAGAGTTAACCGATAAGAGCGACGACTACTCGCGCTGGTACACCGAGGTGATCCTGAAGGCGCAGTTGGCCGACTATGCGCCGGTGCGCGGCTGCATGGTGATTCGCCCGTACGGGTACGCCCTCTGGGAGCATATGCAGAGCCTGCTGGACGCTCGGTTCAAGGCTACCGGCCACACCAACGCCTACTTCCCGCTCCTGATACCCGAGAGCTTCCTCGCCAGAGAGGCCGAGCACGTGGCGGGCTTCGCCCCTGAAGTCGCGTGGGTAACACAGGGAGGGAACGAGAAGCTGGAGGAGCGCCTGGCCATCCGCCCTACGTCCGAAGCGATCATCGGGATGATGTACTCGAGGTGGGTACACTCCTGGCGAGACCTTCCCATATTGATCAACCAGTGGGCCAACGTGATGCGCTGGGAGAAGGTGACTCGCCTCTTCCTGCGCACTACCGAGTTCCTCTGGCAGGAAGGGCACACCGTGCACCGCACCGAGGAGGAGGCCGAGGAGGAGACCCTGAAGATGCTCCGGGTCTACAGGGACTTCGCGCAGGAGGATCTGGCGATACCGGTGATCGCGGGCCGCAAGTCCGAGGCCGAGAAGTTCAAGGGCGCCGAGACCACCTATTCCATCGAAGCGATGATGGGAGACGGCAAGGCCCTTCAGGCGGGCACGTCCCACAATCTGGGCCAGCACTTCGCCAAAGTGTTTGACATCACGTTTCAGGATATGGACGGAGAGCGAAAGTACGCGTGGCAGACCAGCTGGGGCGCTTCGACGAGGCTGATAGGCGCGATAATCATGGTCCATGGCGACGATTCCGGCCTCATTATGCCCCCAAAGGTCGCGCCCACGCAGGCCGTGGTGATCCCGATCTGGCGGAAAGACGCGGAGAAGGAAGAGGTCGCGGCCTTCGTGGATCAACTGCAAGGCGCTCTGGCGGGGGTGCGTTTCCAGGTCGATTGGGACGACCAACACACCGTCGGCTGGAAGTACAACGAGTGGGAAATGCGCGGCGTTCCGATTCGCATCGAGGTCGGGCCTCGTGACGTTCGCAATCAACAGGTGGTGCTTGTCCGCAGGGATACGAGGGCGAAGGAATTCGTGCCCCTTGCGAACGTCGGATCACGGGTGAAAGATCTGCTCATCCAGATCCAGAGTGACATGTTTGAAAAGGCGCGGACGTTCATGGCAGAACGGACGCTCGTTGTGAACAACTTCGACGAGTTCAAGCGCGAGATCGTCGTGGAAGCTGAGGGCGGCCGGCGGGCGCAGAGTCGGTTCCTTCTCGCTGGCTGGTGCGGCAGCCCTGAGTGCGAGGCCAGAATCAAGGACGAGACCGCGGCCACAATCCGAAACATCCCGCTCGACGTCGAGCCAGAAGAGGGAACGTGCGTCTGGTGCGGCATGCCTAGCAAGCAACGGGTTGTGTTCGGTCGGTCGTATTAGTGAGACCTGGCGATGTCTGTAGGGGCCGCGTGACGCTGTGCTCGCTCGCGTCACGCCCTGCCGGCCCGCGGGCGGCCAGAGCCGGCCGCCCCTACAAACATTGGTTAGGCCGGTAACCATCGGAGGGCCCGACAAATGCCCAGTTTCGAAGATACGATTGAGGCACTGGTCGCTCATCAGCGACTAAGGCCCAGCCAGATTAGACAGCTATCGGGGCTGGCTTCGGAGCAGCTTCGCCAACTACGGGGGGTCTGGGCAACGCTCCCGGACCCCGAGAGAATGAATCTGCTGGCGAGCCTCCGGCGCCACGCCGAAGAAGACAGCCTCACCGACTTCGACGCCATCTACCAGGCGGCGATGGACGACCGCAATGGAGATGTCCGACGGGTCGCGGTCTCGGCCGTTCTGGGGGACCGTGACGTCGGCGTTCTGACGAAGATGCTCGAGCTATGCGCGTCTGACCCCGAGGAGATAGTGCGGGCAACGGCGGCGGAGAGGTTGGGCGGCTTCGCCTACGAAGCTGAAGTCGGGACCCTGCCGCGAGAGACAGCAGCGCAGATCGAGAAGGTGCTGCTGGAGCGCGTGCAATCCGAGACCGAGGCTCCAAACGTGCGCGCCCGGGCTCTTGCCTCCGTCGGATACCTTTCCACGGACGCAGTCAAGCGCGAGATTCGTCGGGCCATGACCCGCGAATCCCTTCGCATCGCCGCCATTCGCGCCATCGGCCGCAACCTCGATCCCGAATGGACGGACCTGCTCACCGAGCAGATGGCGAGCGATGATCCGGCCATCCGGCAAGAGGCTGCCGAGGCGGCCGCGGACTACGAGGACACCGTCGACGCGCTGACTGATCTGGTGGACGATCCCGTGGTCGCGGTGCGACTTGCCGCCATATCCTCTCTCGGGAAGATCGGCAGCGCAGAGGCCAAGGATGCCTTGATCTACTGCTTCGAGAGCAACGACCCCGTGATCAAGAAGGCAGCCACCGCAGCCCTTCACGAGATCGAGGCCACCGAGGATCCCCTCGGTACAGCCGGCCCGGAGTGGGACGACGAGGATGAAGACGAGGAAGAGTCCTCGTAGAGCCCTCTCGCCCGCTCCTTTTCTGTTGCCTCGCGTATGCCATAGTGTATAATTAGTTGACACCCTTGTTCGAGGGGAAATTTGTTTCTTCTCGTTGTCTCGGCGTGAGGCCGGCCCTCCGTAATGTACCAGGCTACCCGCGTCGCGGCGGGTGTCTGTGACCCTCCTCAAATTCACACGGATCGAGGCTAAGCTTGTGAAGCGTTTCCGCAGGTTGCTGAGTAGTAAGAGGTTCCCTCTGTTCGCGGCGGTTATCACCCTGGTTCTCGTCGGGGTAACTGGAGCTTTCATCATTTCGAGAACCGAGATCACCACCTCCGACGTCGCTCAGCAGCCACGTACGGTCGATATTAACCAGTTTGCGGCCATGGCCAGCAACGGCAGCGTGCAGAAAATCGTGCTGGACGGCGACGTCGTGACCGCCACCCTATCGGACGGCTCCACCGTAGTCACTCGCAAGGAATCACAGGCATCGATCCTGGATACACTCAGAAGCTATGGAGTCCCCGATTCTCGCCTCCGCGCCATCAGCCTGGACGTTCAGGACCCGATGCCCGCCGCCAACCCCGCGGGTACGTGGATAGTGATGACCATCAGCATATTGTCGGTCCTGTTCATCCTGGGATTGGTCTTATTAGTCTCCAGGAACGGCGGAGCCGGCCGCTACGGCTCTTTCACCCGCAGCGGCGCGCGCATGTTCGGGAGGCCAACCCCGGAGAGGGTCGCCGTTGCCCCGGCCGTCACCTTCGACCAGGTAGCCGGAGTGGACGAGGCCAAGCAGGAGCTGACCGAAGTCGTGGACTTCCTCAGGCAGCCGGAAAAGTTCGCCGCCCTCGGCGCCAGCATACCCAAAGGTGTCCTCCTCGTGGGCCCTCCGGGCACCGGTAAGACCCTGCTCTCCAAAGCGGTGGCCGGCGAGGCTGGTGTACCTTTCCTGAGCATCAGCGGTTCCGAGTTCGTGGAGATGTTCGTGGGCGTCGGTGCCTCCCGCGTTCGGGACCTCTTCGCCCGTGCCAGGCGAGTCGCCCCGTGCATCGTCTTCATCGACGAGATCGACGCCGTCGGGCGACACCGAGGCGCCGGCACGAGGTCCGGCCACGGCGGCCACGATGAGCGGGAGCAGACGCTGAATCAGATCCTGGTGGAGATGGATGGCTTCGACGGACGCACAGGCGTGATCGTGATAGCCGCCACGAACCGTCCGGACGTGCTGGACGAGGCCCTGCTGCGACCCGGCCGCTTCGACCGCCAGGTCATGCTGGACAACCCTGACATCAAGGGCCGGAAGGCAATCCTCTCCATCCACTCCGCGGGCAAGCCCCTGGCCGAGGACGTCAACCTGGAGACCGTGGCCCGCCAGACCCCTGGCTTCTCAGGCGCGGACCTCGCTAATTTGATGAACGAGGCAGCCATCCTGGCAGCAAGACGCGACAAGCGCATCATCGACCAGGGCGAGATCGAAGAAGCAGTGGACAGGGTGATCGCGGGACCCCAGAAGAAGAGCCGGGTCATTAGCGAGCGGGAGAGGAAGGTGACCGCCTACCACGAGGTGGGACACGCCCTCGTAGGGATGTCGCTTCCCAACTGCGACCCGGTCCACAAGGTAACCATCATCGGGCGCGGCAGGGCCGGAGGATTCACCCGCTTCCTACCGACTGAGGATCGCTCCCTCTGGGCCCGTTCCCAGTTCATGGACACCCTGGCCTCGATGCTCGGCGGCCATACGGCGGAGGAGATCATCTTCGGAGAGGTCACCACTGGGGCGTCCAACGACATCGAGCGGGCCACAGAGCTAGCTCAGCGAATGGTTTGCCAGTACGGGATGAGCGACAGATTCGGACCGCTCGCGCTGGGGAGAGCCGAGCCGGGAAGCCAGATCGGACGCGGTGGGTTCGAGCAAAAGGCGTTCAGCGACGACATGGCCCGGGAGATCGACCAGGAGATCCGCCAGCTGATCGACAGCGCTCGGGCCACGGCCAGGGAGGTCCTGACCACCCGTCGAGACAGGCTTGAGCAGATCAGCCAGTTGCTTCTCGAGAAGGAGACCCTGAGCGGCGACGAGTTCAGGGAACTGCTGGATGCCCCACGCCCGAGTATCGCCGCCCTCACGGTTGAGCTTCCCCAACCGGAGGCGGTGGCCGAGGAATCTCCCGCACAGCTGGTTCCGGCGCGCGAAAGCAAGCCCAGGCCGAGGTGGGAGCCCGTCGCTACCAGCGCCCGAGTCGCCAAACGGCTGCGGCTGCGACCGAAAACAGTGCTCTCTGCCGTCGGCGACCGCCCCAGCAGGCTCTACCGAAAGGCGACCGCGGCCCTGAAGCCGGAGCCGAAGCAGAGCGACGAATCTGACCGCCCTGGACTGGACATGGCGTAGACCTAGCGCCTGGCGTGGGCCCCCCCAGAGGGAGGGGGCCCCGCGCTCACCTCTACATCGGCGTCGCGGCCACGTAGCCGCCCGCGCGAACGACGCCATCGGCCACCAACCGCTCAGTCACCGGCATCTCGCGACCGTCCACGTCCCGAATCGTGTACGCCCCCTTCTCCATCCGCAGCACAGTCGCGTCACCTATTCCGCCCACCTCCAGCCTACCCAACTCGTTCCGCCGCATGGCGGCCGCGGAGCGCACCGTCATTCGGGACAGCACGTCTTCCAGCGGCACTCCCAGCGCCAGCAGTTGCGTCGCCATCATCGGCAGGCCGAAGTATGGATCCTCGGCCGCAAGCGCAGTCATGTCCGTGCTCAACGTATCCGGCAAGAAGTCCTGTTCGACAGCCGCCCTCAACACTGGAAACGCGAGGTGATTCCTGCCGCGAGCGGCGTCGAAGAGGATGCCACGCCTGCGAGCCTCGAACGCCTCGGGGATGATCTTTCCGTCGTTCGCCCTCAGGACACCGAACTTCCGGCCGGTGAGGCAGTGGGTCACGACGTCCCCGGCTTTGAGGAACTCGAAGATCTCCGGAAGCGGCTCCCCCGTGTCGCCCACGTGTACCATCACCGGGAGTCCAGTCGCGTCGGCCGCCTCTCTAAGTAGCCGAAGAGCCGGCCTGCAGGTACCGCCAGCCGCGTAGGTGCTCAGCCGCGCCTTCAATCCCACTATCAAGTCGGGATTTGACTTCGCGGTCTTCACGGCCGCATCCACGTCGGCATGGGGCAGGAAGAGAAGCTCGCCCGCTCGTACGTCCACCTGGCCAATCGTGGAAAGGTTCAGCCACGCCAGCGTCCGGGTTCTATTGCCGGAGGCGACCCGACGAAACAAGCCGAAGGCGTACGCTCCGGATCCTCCGCCATCGGCCACGGTTGTGGCGCCCCTTCTCAGACACACCTCGTCCGCCGACACGTCTGCGGTCAGCCCCTCGAAGGCATGCACGTGCATGTCGATCAATCCAGGCACCACCATGAAGCCACCAACGTTCTCGGTTCTCGCCGCCTGGGTTGGATCGATGGACGGTTCGATGGCGGCCACGCGGTCGCCGGAGAAAGCAACGTCGAACATTCCTCGTCGCTTCGATGCCGGGTCGATCACCTCGCCCCCGCGAAGCAGCAGATCATACTGGGCCATCTATTTCCTCACTATCGAACAGATTCTGGACTCGACGCTTCAGCGGGCCCCACCGGGGTCACCGCAATGAGGCCCAACGGCCTAACTGGCTTACGCGAACTGGCGCTCGTAGGAGCCGGCTCCTGCCGGCGATCAGGCTCCTGCCGGCGATCAGGCTCCTGCCGGCGAACGTCCCCGCCGGCGGCTCCTGCCGGCGAACGTCCTCGCCGGGCACATGGACCATCGCCGCCGGGAGGCGGCTCCTACGCCTTGCAACCACCCTCGGGACCGGGCAAGGTTTGGAATCGACGCTTATGGTCATTAGCCGATCGATTCGGTAATGGTACTAGGCGGGCCGGCAGGGACGCCGGCCCCTACAAGAGGTGTAGGGGCGGCCGTCTCTGGCCGCCCGCATCCGGGGGAACTACCCAATCAACGAGTTAATGTTCATTAGCGGGAGGCCACGGGACCGTCCACTGGAGCGTCGATTCCAACAAAGAAACTCCCTACTCCTTCGCTCCGGCCCGCAGAAAACCGTCCACCGCCTCCCACATGAACAGGACCGCGGTTGCCCCTGGATCCTGTTGCCCAGCGGAACGCTCGGCTATCCAGGCAGCTCTCCCGGACTTCGCCGTCATCTCCTTCGTGGACTCCACACCCTTGCGCGCTGCCTCGGTGGCCACGTCGACCGCCTCCTGAAGGCCCTTGCCCGAGTTCACAGCCGCCTCCAAAGCATCCGCGCTCGGTCCGAGGGAGTCAAGCAGCGTCCGATCTCCGCGCTCGGCCTTACCCTTCTCCTTGATTCCAGCTTCCCAGGCCCGCACCATCCGCGCCAGCAGCCCCGCGTCCAGCTCCTCGGCGCCACGAGCCTCCTTACCGGCCCGCATCGCCCCGATAGCGAAGAGGGCACCGAACGTGGAGGACGCGGCATTGTTGAAGGCCATCCCGCTCTTGGCGACAATAGTGCCTATGTCCTGGCCGGCGAGCTCGGGCAACACCTTCCTGACCGCCTTGCACCCTATGCTGATGGTGACGCCCAGGTCACCGTCGCCAGCGGCGGCGTCCAACCGGCTCAACTCGGCGGACTCGCCCTCCAGGCGATCCAGGACGCTCTCCCACGCCCGCACGAACTCCTCTTTCGTCAATCTATCTCGCACGATCCTCTCCACATCAAACTACGCCTGCACGAAGAACGGCGTCTGGGCCGGAGCATCCAGAAGACGCCGCAGATCCTCGTTCATCCGCATCAGCGTCACAGACGCGCCCGCCATCTCGAGGGAGGTCGCGTATTCCCCGACGTAAACCCGATGGTGAACGTCGATCCCCATATCCTTCAGCCTCTGGTCCACCCGCCGGTAGAGCACGTACAGCTCCTCCTTGGGGGTCGCCCCCAGGCCGTTCACCAGCACGGCCACCCAGTCCCCGCGCCGCAATCCCAGGTCCTGGACAATCGGGTCCAGCAGGGCGTCCGCCACGTTATCGGCCGGCTCCAACTTACCCCGCCTGACGCCAGGCTCCCCGTGGATCCCCATCCCTATCTCCATCTCGTCGTCGCCGATCTCGAAGGTCGGCTTCCCGACCGCCGGGATCGTGCACGGGGACAGCGCCATCCCCATGGTGCGGGTATTCGCCACGGCCATCTCCGCCGCCGCCTTCACCTCGTCCAGGGATCCGCCTTCCTGCGCACGGGCGCCGGCGATTTTGTACGCGAAGAAGATGCCCGCCACCCCACGCCGTCGACTCTCCTGTCCCTTCGGTGCGGAAGCGACATCGTCCGTCGCAAGCACGGTCTCCACCCGGATGCCCTCGAAGTCCGCGTTCTCGGCGGCCATCCCGAAGTTCAGGGTGTCGCCCTGATAGTTGCCATAGAGGTACAGAGCGCCGGCCCCGCCATTTGCCGCCTTCGTGGCCTCCAGCATCTGGTCCGGATTGGGGGAGGAGAAGACGTTCCCAATGGAGGCGCCGTCCACGAGCCCCTTGCCCACGTACCCCATGAATACCGGTAGGTGTCCCGACCCGCCGCCGGTCACTATCGCCACCTTCCCCATCACCGGGGCGTCGGCCCTGACCACCGCGCGCTTGTCTGGACCCACCAGCTTGAGCTGATCCGGGTGGGCGCGCACTATACCATCAAGCATCTCGTCGACGAAGGCATAAGGATCATTGATGAGCTTCTTCACACTCTCCTCCTTTCAAGGACGTGGAACTACCCGCAGTCTCTGCCGCGTGTTCTCAGTGCCACCTATTCTCCACCCACGGCGCGCCATAGTCCAGCGCCCATCCTTGTGGTTGCCGGGACAATGAACTATCATCGCCCCGGCGACCGCTGGCCTCAACCCTAGCCTTTCAGAATGCGAGGAGTGAAGAGCGAGAATGAACCTGGGCTTTGTGGGACTAGGCAACATGGGATACCCGATGACCTTAAACCTGATGAAGGCCGGCCACAAGCTGACCGTCTCCGATCTCTCGACTGAGGCGGTCCAGAGGGCGGTGGAGGCGGGAGCAACTCCTGCGAGTCTAACTGACGTCGCGTTGGCTGGAGAGATCATCTTCACTTCGCTCCCAACCCCAGTGGCCGTCGAGTCCGTATACCTCGGGCCGAGCGGCTTAATCGAGGGCGCTCGCTCCGGACAGCTGTTCGTGGACCTCAGCAGCATCTCCCCTGCCCTGGCAAAGAAGATGGCTTCGCGCTTCGCCGAGAAGGGGGCAGCGGTCCTCGATGCACCGGTCAGCGGCGGCGTCACCGGGGCCAGGGCCGCCACCCTGGCTGTGATGGTTGGAGGCGATCCCGACGCCTTCCAGCGGGTCGAGCCCATCCTGAAGGCCATCGGCAAGAACGTCTTTCACGTGGGACCGATCGGCACGAGCAGCACCATCAAGATCCTGAATCAGCTGCTGGTCGGCATCAACAACAGCGCCATCACGGAGATGATCAACCTCGCCCGCCGCGCCGGCATGGACATGAACCTCGTCGAAGAGATCATCAAGGTCAGCTCGGGCTGGAGCAGGCTCTTCGAGACCGAGTTCCCCAAGGCTATGGCCCGCGACTTCGACACCGGCTTCGCCATCGACCTGATGGCCAAGGACCTGCGACTGGCTCGCGACCTCGCGAGGGAGTTAGGGACCGAGTTGCCCGTGGCCGAGAAGGCCCTCAGCGTATTCGAGGAAGCCGGCCGGGCCGGCATGGGCAAGCAGGACGTCAGCGCCGCCCTCCAGCTGTACGAGAAGTAGAACGCCGGATACATGGTAGAATCTCAGCCACGGTATTAGCGCCAGAACGGAGGCGATAAGCAATCCATGGCGAAATTAGAAGAGTTAGGCGGCCAGCTCATCAAGGAACTGGAGACTAAGAACAGCGCTCGGGAGAAGGCCCTCACGGCCTCTCGGGAGCTCACTCGCTCCTGCGCCCTCAGTATTCGCGCGGTGCACAGGGGTGAGAACGACAAGGCGCGCGAGCTTCGGGACAAGGCCAGGACCATCAGCGACCAGATAGTAGCGGAACTACGCGACCACCCTGATCTGCGCTTCACCGGCTACGTCCAGGATTCTCAGAAGGAGCTGGTAGAGGCCTCGGTTACCTACGCCATCATCAACCACGAGCCCGTCCCCGGCCAGGATGAGCTGGGTGTCGAGCCAGCGGCCTATCTCAACGGAATGGGCGAGTCCGTCGGTGAGCTGCGTCGATTCATTCTGGACAAGCTGCGCAAAGGCGATACCTCGCGCTGCGAGGAGATCCTCCAGGTGATGGACGACATTTACAGCATCCTGGTTACCATCGATTTCCCGGATGCGCTCACGGGCGGCCTGCGCCGCACCACCGACTCGGTCCGCGGCATCATGGAGAAGACCCGCGGCGACCTTACCACGGCGTTGAGGCAGCGCGACCTGGAGGTCGCCCTCCGACAGGCGTCTGGAAAGCCAGCAGAGGGGGGAGCCGCGGACCTAGCCCCGACCACCGACGCCGACGAGGTGCCGAACTTTTGATGAACCGTCTGTTTCAGGTTCTCGCCGAGCGCTTCGCCGAGATGGACAGGGAGCTGTTCCTGGTGGGGGGCTCGGTCCGCGACCGCTTGCTCCGCCGGGCCAGCCCGGACTGGGACTTCACGACCAACGCTATCCCTCCCGAGACCGAAGCCATCCTGACAAAGCCGTGGCCTCACGGAACCCACATCGCCATCTACAAGATCGGTGAGAAGTTCGGGACGATCGGGGCGATCATAGACGGCAGGCGGGTGGAGATCACCACCTATAGAGGGGAGCACTATCAGGACAGCCGCAAGCCCGAGGTGGAGTTCCTGGGATCCCTGGAAGAGGATCTCTCGCGCCGCGACTTCACCATCAATGCGATGGCGATGTCCGTCGACGGCAAGATCATCGATCCCTTCGGCGGGAAGTCCGACCTCGTCGGCCGGTACATCCGCGCCGTGGGGAACCCTGCCGAACGGTTCCGCGAGGACCCTCTCCGAATGCTCCGCGCCGTCCGTTTCTCCTGCCAGCTCGGCTTCGAGATTGAGCGCGACACCTACGCGGCGATGATCCATAGCGCTCGTACCCTGCAGAAGATCAGCTGGGAGAGACGCGCCGAGGAGACAAACAAGATACTCACGTCGTCCCGTCCCGCGGAAGGGCTGAAGCTGCTTCACAACAGCTTCCTGCTGGACCACGTGATACCGGAACTGCTGCCCATGATCGGTTTGCAGCAGCAGGGCGACTATCACCACAAGGACGTGTGGCGTCACACCCTCCAGGTGGTGGAGAACACCGAGTCCGACCTCACCCTTCGTTGGGCAGCGGTCCTTCACGACATAGCCAAGCCCACGACGAAGAGTGTCGACGACGGCGAGGTTCACTTCTTCGGCCACGAGGTGGTTGGGGCCGAGATGGCACACCACATCCTTCTGCGACTGAGGATGAGCTCGGAGCTGGTGGAGCGCGTGACGAAGCTGGTCCGTCTGCACCAACGGATCAACCTCTACGAGAGCGACTGGACGGTGGGGGCTGTGAGGCGCTTCGTCCGCGAGGCGGGCGACGAGCTACTCCTCCTCTTCGCCCTGTCGCGCGCAGACATCACCAGCCAGCGAGAGGCTAAGGTCGCCGCGCGCACGGCCCTCGTCCGCGAGCTGGAAGAGAGGGTGGAGAGGCTCCGCGAGGAAGAGGAGACGGAGAAGATCAAGAGTCCGCTGGACGGCAACGAGCT
>JAJYKO010000067.1 GCA_021788565.1 Chloroflexota bacterium | reverse complement strand
GATCACCCTCCCACCAGTGGATTTGCCGGAAGGGAGGGAAGAGCTATCCATGCTCGGGGTGCCGGTCGCGCGAGGCGATAACCTCATCGGCGCTATTCATTTGTGCTTCCCCTCGCCAAAGTCTCCATTGGACACCCAGATCAACCTTCTCACGACGGTGGCTGATGAGATAGCCTCCGCCATCGAGGCGGCAAAGCTCCGCACGCGGCACCTGCAGACAATCTACGAAATCGACCAGACCGTGCGCGCCGAGTTCAACCTCGATCGGCTGCTCGAGCAGATCCTGGACAAGATGATCCAACTGAGCTCGGCAGATGCCGGCACCGTTATGCTCGTCGAGGAGACCACGGGCGATCTGGTCCTGAACTCGGCACTGGGCCTTCCTAAGAATGACCTGGTTCGGAGGCTCAGGCCGGAAGGTGGCGGCACGCCCTGGGTAAGCGCTCAAGTGGCGAAAACAGGGGCAGCCCTGGTTGTACCCGACACCAGGATCGAGACCCAGTGGCGCTCCCACCTGGCGGTCAACGGCATCCAATCGGTCGTGGCCGTTCCAATGGTAGTTAGCGAGCGTGTCATCGGCGTGATCAGCCTCGGCAGGCGTCGGCGCGGGGCCTTCAGTAATCCGCACCTGGGCCTGCTCTCGACCATAGCCAGCCAGGCAGCCCTGGTGGTCAGGAACATCCAGCTGTACAACCGCGCTGAGGAGCTGACCATCGCGGAGGAGCGCAACCGGATAGCACGCGAGATCCACGACGGCCTCGCGCAGAACCTCGCCTTCCTGGGGCTGAAGGCTGATCTCTGCTCGCTCCTCGTTGATAAGCTGGCGCTATCGGGCCCAGACGCCGAGCAGTTGACAAGGGAGCTATCGGCCATCAAGGAAGGCCTCCGTGAGAACATCCGAGGGGCTCGGCGCTCGATCTTCGCGCTGCGCCCGCTGGAGTTGGAGAGGCTCGGCTTCGTTCCGGCGTTGCGGAAGTTCGCCGAAGGTTTCGGCGAGCAGAACGGACTCTACCTCCAGCTGAGCATCGCTGGAGACGAGACTTCGCTGCCGTCTCACCTGGAGCCGCCGCTGTTCAGGGCCGTTCAGGAAATGCTCAACAACGTGTGGAAGCACGCGGGGGCTCGCAACGTCTGGATAGGTCTGGATATGGCGGACGCAGAACAGTTCCGGTTGCGCGTCGGCGACGATGGCAGAGGCTTCGACGAGAGTACCCTCGCGGATGCTCCGCTGAGAGGCCATCGCGGCCTGGCCCAGATGAAGGAGAGGGTGGCCTCCCTGGGAGGCGCGCTAACCATCGATACTACTCCGGGCTCCGGCACGACCGTGGAGATACGGCTACCGATCAAGCGGCAGGTGGCTGCATGAGGAGCGAGTCCGCACGGGAGGGCTCAACGTCGCGGGTGCTCATTGCCGACGATCACACGATGTTTCGGCAGGGGCTCAAGCAGCTATTGGAAACACAGCCCGATCTGCAGGCGGTTGGCGAGGCGGGCGATGGCTTGGAAGCGGTCGAGAAAGCGCTCGCTCTGCGGCCAGACGTGGTTCTGGTCGACATCAACATGCCTGGCATGGACGGCGTGACGGCCATTCGTCAGATCAGCGAGAAGTGCCCCGGGGCCAGGTGCATCGTGATCACGATGTATCGCCGGGACCGCTACCTCTTCGAAGCCATAAAAGCAGGGGCCTATGGTTATCTACTGAAAGACGCGGATGCTGCCGACTTGCTGCGCGCCATTCGCGCAGTGCGCAGGGGCGAAGCGCTGGTGGACCCATCTATCGCCGCCAGATTGCTCGAAGAGTTCCGGCGGCCCGAGCCAGGGGCGGCGCCTCAGGAACAGCTGACTCAGCGGGACCTCGAGGTTCTTCGACTGGTGGCACAGGGCCTCAACAACTTCGAGATCGCTGAGAGGCTCTTCATCTCCGAGAAAACAGTCCGCAACCGTCTCTCAGTGGTTTTCCAGAAGCTTCACCTCAGCAACCGCACGGAGGCGGCCCTCTACGCCCTGAGGGAAGGACTAGCCTCCCTTGACGATGAGGAAGAGCGGGGCAACAACGCCTAGCCCCATACGGTTCACCTGGGAACGCGAGCCCAACCCGCGGGCAGCCACACTTCCAGAAATGCCCAGTCCCTGGAATCGACGCTTCAGCGGGAACCGGGGACGCCCGACTAAAGTCTCGACTCCAGGGATGGTGCGTTGGCCGCTCCGGCGTTACTGGATCGGATTGACCGTTGCGAGCAGGAAGGCGATCAGGCCTGCCAGTATCAGAACAGCCAGAACTAGTGAGTACGTGTCCCTGTGGATCATGAAGATGCCTTTCATCTCGTTTCCTCCCCACCGGCCACGCTGCCGCGATATGCACCCGGTCGGACCACGGGCTCGAGGTCTTGCAGATGATGAGGGACGGCCGGCTGCGGGCTGACCCCACGGCCATGGTAAGCCTCGGGTCGCGCCCTGTTCTCAGCCTTTTCCAGCTCACTGGCCAGCGGGTAGTGATAGATCAGGCGGTATAGCCGGAGATATCGCGGCAGGTCGCGCAACCCCGGGATGAGCGGGATGCCAAGGAGGAAGAACAGGGCGAGCAGGAGGTTGTCTATCACGAAGCCCTGGCCGTCGGCGCCGTTCGGGGTCAACACGTGGATTACTGCCGGCAGGAACAGGTACCAGGGGCCTACGGAGAAGCCGCGCTCTTTTACCATCCCCCACTGGTCATCGGTCAAGCCGTTGGCGACCGCATCGTTGAGCATGGCAGGGTGGTCGTAGAGCCAGATGTCGACCAGGTGATAGGAATGACCCGGGTTGACGGCGAGCAGGTACTGCTCCAGATAGCCGGATTTGGCGAGGGAGAGGACCTCCTGGGTGAGAACCGGCACGGGGCCGAAGTCGCCCGTCAGACCGGCGATGCGACTGTAATCGGGACTGGGTGTCCCTCCCATGTCAACGCCACCTGAGCTGGACGGCGAGCTCGCATCGCTGGCGTCGGGGCCGGATGCCGAACTCATAGTGCTGTTGTCGGAGCTAGGCGCCGAACTCATGCTGTTGCTGTCGGCGCTGGGCGCCGAGTCTGTGGCGCTTCCGTCAGACTTCGCCTTTGGCGTGATCGAATCCAGAGCCTTGTCGTAGGCCGTGGCCCAGTCAAGCCGCTGCTGAGGATCGGCAGCGGCGTAGGCCGCAAGCGCCGCATTGAGGTCCGAAGAGTTAAGGAGCGGTGCAGCCTGGCGCAATGGTCCTATAATGAAGGCATCCGCGGGATCGCCCATACCGTTCTCGTCAGCGTTGGCCGATGAAGCTGAAGTCCCGTCCAACTCCTGAGTGAAGGCCAGGATCGCGCCGCCCGGATCCTTGGTCGCCGCGGCCGCGATCTGGGTGCGAGGCCAGTTCGGTGATCCGACCACCACGGCAAGTACAGCCACCATTATCAGTACGATAGCCGCCACTATCGGGTACTTACAGAAGCAGTGCCGAACCAGGCGTGTCGGCGGAGCATCACTCCGCGCGACGGAGCGAGAAGTCGCTTCGACCGTGCCATTGCTGGGCGTCATGATTCACTTCCTCCTTGTGCGTCGGTTGCCGGCACATCGCGGGTTGAGAGAGGCTCGCTCACGCCCTGAATCCGGACGAGCGAGACGTGAGCGAAGAGAAACGCGGCGATCAGCACCGGTATGAGGGCCACATGGATGGCCAGGTCGGCGGTGAAGTTGGCCGGGCTGAACATGCGGAAGAAGAACGGCTGCGTGAAGAGCATATCATCCGAGTGCATGGCTACGAACTGGGATTCCCAGTCGCCGCGCGCGAGCAGCCCGAAGAGGTTCTCGCCCATGGCCAGCATGAATATGCCCAGCCCGATCCACCAGTTCAGAATGCGGCGGCCTCGATATGAACCGGTCGCCCATACTCGGAAGGCGTGAAGCAAGGCGAAGAAGAAGAATGCCTGGGCGCTCCAGTAGTGGAACGACTTCAGGTACTGTCCGGCCGGCACAGTCAGCCACCAGAAGGGGCCGAGCCACGCCAGGACAATCCCGCTCAGCACCAGAGAGACGAACGACAGGAACGTGAGGCCGCCCAGAGCATACCAGTAGGACTCGGCGTAGAAAGGAACCGCCTTGCCGAACAGATCGCCAAACGGTGCGACATAGGCGAACGATTCAAGCAGGGCTCTCACCCGTCCGTGCTCTGCCGCGCGCGCTTCAAAGCTGTCGAGGGACTTCGAGGAAACGTTAGCGCTCATTGCTCACTCCTCCACGATGAATACGTATAGGTGAGCGCGATCGAAACAGCGGCAACCGGCGAGGGCTGATCGCGCTCTTCTTGTCTCGTTGTCCCGCCCGGGGATCTCGCCGCCTTCCAATACGGACTGTCCACAGTGATACTTCCTCCTTCCTCTACTGGGCCAGCTTGGATCGGGCTCAGATCGACGAGCCTGACGACGACGTTGAAAGCTGGCCCATGGTCGGAGTTAAGGTTACCTAAAGGATGATCAGGGGAGCAGTGGAAGATGTCCCGACCGCGATGGGAAACCGGCGTGACAATACTCTCGATTTTCCACGGGACAATTGTCCCGTCGGATTACACTGATGATGAGCGAATTCACCGGATCTTCACAATCTAGTGATATATTCCACGAAAATGATGACCGACGCAAATGGCATCACGAACGAGGAGATAGAGGAGATAGATGATGAAACTCAGGTTTGCGGGGCTGGCAACAGCGGTTGCGACGATCGGACTGGTGGCTCTCTTCACGGGCAGCGCTCTTGCCCAGACTGCCGGTCCGGGCGGAATGATGGGGCCTGGACCCACAGGCGGCGCCGCTCAGGGTACGGGGCCCGGGAACATGGCTGGAGGCGCACCCACCGGACACCAATTCATGATGGGCTTTGGAACCATGGCGAGCATGATGGGCAACATCGTGGGCCAGCCTCTTCAAGACGAGCAGCACGCGGCCAACGGGGACGGCATCCAGATGACTACCACCGGCATGATGGTGTGGCGCAAGGCGGACAACTGGACCGCCTTCACCAACGGCTACATGACCTGGGTGAATGGACCCTACGGCCTCCAGGAGAGGCTCGACACCCAGCGCTTCCCCTGGGAGGCCCAGTAGCATCCAGGACTCCGCAGCAGTCCATTTGACGGTTCTGGAATCGACGCTTTAGCGGGGACCGGGACGACCGACTGAAGTCTCGATTCCAGCACGTCAGAATCCTGGCGGTCGAGGGAGCCAGCAGCTTGCTGGCTCCCTTTCCCATTTGCCTGGCCCAAGAGGTCGGTACCCTCGGAAACTTAGCTACCTCTTATCCTCCGCTCAGGAAGACCTCAGAAATCTGACCGACAATTGGCCCAGGTAAAGACAATAGGTCCACGAGGAGGTGAGCCAATGGCATAGCGCACAGAGCGGTGGCGGCTGATGGGCCCTGGTTTTTTCGTCACGAAGTCCCGAAGTGACATAGATTTACGAAGGAGTCAACACTAGCATGGATGCTTCTATAAGATCTATCTCAGAGCACAAATCTTCAACCGAGAAAGGGGCTGCCCCGGCGCCATGGCGGCTGACCGGCATCGGCATACTGCGGATCGTCTTCGGCCTCGTCTGGGCCGTCGACGCCTGGTTCAAGTGGCAGCCCGATTTCATCAGCGGCATCACCGACTACCTCACCGGCGCCGTCAAGGATCAGCCCGCGGCCGTCCAGGCGTGGATCAACCTGTGGATCAATGTGGTGAACGTGGATCCCCACGTCTTCGCTCACGCAGTGGCCGTCGGCGAGACGCTGGTCGCGCTCGGCCTAATCTTCGGGGTCCTCAGCAACCTGACCAACCTCGGAGGCGTGCTCTTGTCCGTGGTCATCTGGTCCACGGCGGAGGGCTTCGGCGGGCCCTACACCGCGGGCTCGACGGACATCGGTGCTGCCATCATCTACGCCCTGGTCTTCGTTGGGCTCTTCCTCAGCTCCGCTGGCCTCTACCTAGGTTTCGACCGTCGGGTGACTCTCGCCCTCGGGCGCTGGGGATTCCTGGCAAGCGGACCGCTCGAGCCACAGTCGATTGGGAGCGTTGCCGTCGCGAAGAAAGAACGGGCGGCGTGATGCGAGACCGGGCCGGTAGGGGCGAGGCGGCGGCAACCGTGTGGTGCCAGCAGGCCCTCTGGACAACCCTCAGGTTCCGCTCAGCCGGCTCTTAGATTCGGCAGGTATAGTCCAGGGCAGACCCGAACACAAACCATCAGGCAGCGTATGAAACATATGAGAGGAAGAGGCACTTCCATGAAGAACCTCGGTTCGGTTGATCGAGTGTTGCGTGTCGTGCTCGGGGCCGCGGTGGCCCTATGGGCACTGTGGCTGTTCTTTGGCGGTGAGGTGCTCATCGTGAGGCTGGTGTGCCTCGTGTTCGTCGCCCTCGGGATCGACCTCGTGGTCACCGGTATCCGCGGTTTCTGCCCGCTGTACAAGCGCCTGGGTTGGAACACCGCACGCCAGGAAACGCATGCCTAACCCGGCGATCTCTCATCTCACGGAGGAAGTGTGATATGCAACACGAGCACGACGACGCTGCCAATCATGGCTGGAAGAGTTGGATCTGGATGGTCCTTTGCTGCGTGCCGATGATCGCCATCATCGCCTTGGCTGCGCTGGGCCTGTGGGGGTTCCGTTAGGGACGGATACCTGGACGGACATCTGCTAATCGCCCGCTGTCTTCCATGAAAGCAATGGGGCGAATTCGGGAGGATCCCTCTGGTTAGAACCTTTTTCGGCAGCCCGACAGGCCGAATGATCAGCGTGCTCGGGCTCACGCTGGTGTACGCCGTATGCTTCGTCGCGATCAAGGAGGGCTTGGCCTTCGCGCCGCCGCTGCTTTTCGCCGGGCTGCGGGCGATAATCGCGGGAGCGGCTCTCCTGGCCCTGGCCGCAGCACAGCGCAAGCGCGCCCTGGAGTGGAAGTTGATGCCGCAGGCAAGCTCACTCGAAGCGCGGGCGCGCTGATACGACAAGTCCAGACGGGCCGGCTGCAGAATTACGGATGGGCCATGTATGCCGGAGCCGTGGTAATCGCGCTGGCAGCAATAGCGGGACAGTTCGGAAGATAGCGATCGGCGATCAGCAATCAGCGATCAGTTCCCGCTGAAAGCTGATGGCTGATCGCTGATGGCTGAGAGCTTTTTGGGTACGGGGGCTAGAGAATGCCATATTTGAGTTTGATCCTCTTCCTGCCGCTGGCAGCAGCTGTTGCTATCATGCTCTTCCCAAAGGATTCGAGCAGGTGGCTGGCGGGGCTCGTGTCGCTGGTCGTCCTCGGCCTCTCCGTCGCCGCCTTCCTGGTGTTCGACCGCTCCGCCTCGGGCATGCAGCTAGTCGAGAAGGCGGCCTGGATACCCCAGTACGGGGTCTCCTACTTCGTCGGCGTGGACGGGATCTCGCTCCCGATGGTAATCCTGACCGGGCTGCTCGTCTTCATGGCCGTGCTGGTCTCCTGGCGGCTGGACGTCCGGCCCAAGGAGTACTTCGCCCTGATGATGGTCCTGGAGACTGCCATGATGGGAGTCTTCGTCTCAGAGGACCTGCTCCTCTTCTTCCTCTTCTGGGAGTTGGAGCTGGCGCCGATGTACCTGCTTATCGGCATCTGGGGAGGCGCACGGCGCGAGTACGCGGCCATGAAGTTCATTCTGTACACCATGGCCGGCAGCGTCTTTATGCTCGTCGGTATCTTCGCCATCTATTTCGCCGCAGGCAAGAACACTTTCGACATGACCGTGCTGGGAGCACAGCAGTACACCGCGGGCTTCCAACTGGTGGTCTTCCTGTTGCTGGCCGTCGGCTTCGCCGTGAAGATACCGGTCTTTCCCTTCCATACCTGGCTGCCTGACGCCCACACCGAGGCGCCGACAGCCATCAGCGTGCTGCTTGCCGGTGTGCTCCTCAAGATGGGCGCCTACGGTTTGATCCGCATCCCCATGGGGATGCTGCCGGAAGCCGCGCATCAGGTCGCTCCCTGGCTGGCAGTCCTCGCTGTGATCAACATCCTGTACGGCGCGGCCGTCTCGATGATGCAGCAGGACCTGAAACGAATGATCGCCTACTCCAGTGTTAGCCATATGGGTTACGTGCTGCTGGGGGCTTCCGCCCTAACCGCCATCGGGATGCAGGGAGCCGTCCTCCAGATGTTCACCCATGGCACCATCACCGGCCTCATGTTCATGATGGTGGGTCTGGTCTACGATCGAACCCATACCCGAGTCATCTCCAACCTGGGCGGCCTGGGGGCAAAGATGCCGGCCATCGCCGTGACGTTTGTGGTGGCCGGTCTGGCATCCCTTGGCCTGCCTGGTATGAGTGGCTTCGTGGCGGAGTTCCTGGTATTTATCGGGACCTTCCCTGTATGGCAGCTTGCCACTATCCTGGGCGCTTTCGGCATCGTGATCACCGCGGGCTACATGCTCTGGATGCTGCAGCGCGTATTCATGGGGCCGATCGCGGAGAAGTGGACCCATCTGAGCGACGCGAACCCCTTGGAGATCTTCTACGTGGGCGTCATGGTGGCTGTGATCGTGGGCGTGGGGATCTTCCCCAGCGTACTGACGGACGTCATCAAGAGTGGCGTGGTGCCCGTGGTTCAGAGATTTGCATCGATGTAAAGCCACCGGCTATCAGCCATCAGCAGTTAGTGAGGAGCTGATGGCTGACGGCTGACTGCTGAAAGCTCGCACGGAGGACAACTTGAACATAGTACTGCTGCTGCCCGAACTGATACTGGCGACCTTCGGCTGTCTGGTCATCATCGTCGATCTCTTCCTTCCCGAGACGGCGAAAGACGTCGATCTCTCCCTGATCCTAGCTGGATTTGTTGCCTCCGCGGGGGCAACGTTGGCCCTGGTCGGACGGAACACCACGTCCTTTTACGGGATGCTGGTGGTGGATAACTTCGCCATCTTCTTCAAGCTGGCGTTCCTGGCAGCAGGTGCCCTGGTCGCGCTCTCCGCAGTGGCCTTCCTCAAGCGTCACCCAGGCCGCGACGGCGAGTTCTACGGCCTTCTGGCGTTCTCCACGACCGGAATGATGTTGATGGCGAGCACCAGGGATCTGATCTCCATCTACATCGCCCTGGAGCTTACCAGCATCAGCCTATGCGCGCTCGTCTGTCTCGCTAAGGGCGACGCGAAGTCAAGCGAGGCGGCTATCAAGTACCTTCTACTCGGCGCCCTCTCCTCGGCGGTGCTGCTGTACGGCATGGCCGTCCTCTACGGCCTCACTGGGAGCACCGACCTGGGCGAGATTGCCACGGTACTCGGCAAAGCCAGTTCCCCTGCCCTGCTGCTGGCGATGTCGCTGGTGGCGGCTGGCTTCGGCTTCAAGATCGCGGCGGTACCCTTCCAGATGTGGGCCCCCGACGTCTACGAGGGCGCACCTACTCCAGTGACGGCCTTTCTGTCGGTGGCATCCAAGGCCGCGGGGTTCGCGGTAATCATCCGAGTCTTCACGGTGGCCTTCGCCGCCGTTCAGCCCGAGTGGATCAGCCTGTTCGCGGTGCTTTCGGCCCTCACCATGGTGCTCGGCAACGTGGTGGCTCTCACCCAGCGGAACATCAAGCGGATGCTCGCCTACTCCAGTATCGGCCACGCGGGCTACCTGCTGATGGGTGTAGCCGCGGCCAACGTAGCTGGGATCTCCAGCGTGATGTTCTACCTGGCCGGCTACATGGTGACAAACCTCGCGGCCTTCGGAGTGGTTATTCTGGCCTCACGCGCCATACCCGACGATACTATCGAGGGCTACTCTGGGCTGCATCGCCGCTCGCCCGTTTTGGCGTTGGTCCTCGCTCTCAGCCTGCTCTCTCTGGCAGGGCTCCCGCCCATGGTGGGCTTCTTCGCGAAGTTCTACCTCTTCGCGGCCGCGTACCAGGCCGGCCTGGTGTGGCTGGTGGTACTGGGTCTGCTGACCTCGGCCATCTCCCTCTTCTACTACACTTGGGTGATCAGGCAGATGTACCTTGTGGCCCCGACCAGCGAGGAGCCAATCCGGTTCCCGACAACGGCCTTCGTCTCGGTGGCGGCCGCGCTGGTGGCGGTCTTCGTCCTGGGCATCTACTCCGATCCGTTCGTCAGCTTCGCCCGAGTAGCGGTGGCCAGCATGGTGCACTAGCACAATTTCTATCGGTGAGGGATTCTCAAGTCAGGACTTCTGCCTGGGCATACTTCAGAAGCAGGCTGTGCAGAAGACACAGACGAGGGAGATCACCCTTCTCTCAGTCGCCGTTCAGGGTTGCCTCAGGAATTCCTTAGACTTGGGCGGTAAGGTCGAGACGTAGGGACTCCGCCGAGACCCTCAGGCACACGGCCGCAGGCGAGGCCCTCATCGGGAGCGCCGGAGGTGGGTCCAGGGTGAGCTGGCATGCCGGCGACGTTCGGTATGTGGGAACAGATAGACCGGGGCGCGAGTCTCGCGGCCGCAGCGTCGAGGACTCGGTGTACGACTATGTTCACCAACGGTCAAACACGGTCAGCCGGTGCCGCAACAGGCGGCACAGCGCCGTCGCGCATGCTGCGCTCCCTGCTGGCCGATGAGACCACGTTCGTTCGAATCGCCGAGCTGGTGACGACTCGCGGCCTGTTGGCCGAGTCGAGCGCAGCCCGCGTAGTTGCGCTTGCGGAGGAGCTCGGCAGACTCAGAACCGCCCACGCGCTGAGCATCACCGATAACCCCGGTGGCCACCCGAGGATCGCCCCGGAGGCCCTCGGTTCCATGCTGAAGGAGCGCGGGCAGGAGGTGATCATCCACCTCACCTGCAAGGACCGCAACCGCAACGGCCTGGAGAGTCGCGCCTGGACCCTCGCTAGCGCGGGCTTCGAGAACCTGCTCTGCCTCTCGGGGGACTACCCGGTCGCCGGCTACCAGGGGCAGGCCGAGCCCGTTTTCGACATCGACTCCGTGGCGCTCCTCCAGATGCTGAGTCAGATGAACCAGGGCCTCCCATTGCCTGGGTCAAAGCCGGGCGTGTGGCCGACGCTGCCCCCTACCCGCCTCCTTCTCGGTGCAGTAGTCTCGCCCTTCAAGCAGCAGGAGCGCGAGCTGATGCCGCAGTACCTCAAGCTCGCGCGCAAGATCACCGTCGGGGCCGAGTTCGTCATCACCCAGGTTGGCTACGACTCCCGCAAGCTGGAAGAGCTGTTGAAGTACATGGCGCTGAAGCAGCTTCACGTGCCGGTCATCGCCAACGTCTACGTGCTCACCCCCGCGGTCGCGCGCCACTTCCACCGCGGCGCGGTGCCCGGCGTCTTTCTGAGCGACGCGCTTCTCGCACTGGTCGAAGAGCGAGCGGCCTCGCCAGACAAGGGCAAGCGTTTCTTCCACGAGCTGGCGGCCAAGCAGATCGCCGTGGCCCGGGGCCTCGGCTACCGCGGCGCCTACCTCAGTGGCCAGCTGAAGCCAGAGGATATCCACGGCATCTTCGCGCTGGCCGGCTCCTTCGGGCCTGACGATTGGCAGACCTTTGCCCGGGAGATCCAGTTCCCGCGGCCGGATCAGTTCCACTTCTTCGAGCCCGACCCAGGTACCGGCCTCAACTCGACCGAGATCGACAGTGCCTACCTGTCGTCCCTCACACCGGAGGCTCGCGGGGCGCTGCGGTCTCGGCTCCCCCTGATCTACAAGTTCAGCCGTGCCGTCCACGGCCGCGTGTTCGAGGAAGAGTCCGCCGGCTTCGCCGCCGGGCGCCGGCTTTACGCGCGCATCGACGCTTCCCCCACGGCGAAACACTGGGCCCACCTCGCCGAGCAGGCGATCAAGGGGCCAATGTACGACTGCCACGACTGCGGGGACTGCTCGCTCCCCGAGATCGCCTACTTGTGTCCCGAGTCACAGTGCGCCAAGAACCAGCGGAACGGCCCCTGCGGCGGATCCCACCAGGGCATCTGCGAGGCCCGCGAGAAGGAGTGCATCTGGGCTCGGGCCTACGAGCGACTGAAGGCATACGGCGAGGAAGAGCGCATGCTGGAGCGGCCGGTGGTGTTCAGGGACGGGCATCTCAGGGACACCTCGGCCTGGGCCAACACCTTCCTGGGCCGCGACCACCAGCGGCTCTCACCTCCGACCCAGCCTCGCCGCGGCTAGATTCGGGTCTGCTGACACCTCCGGCGGCACTCTATTCCACGCCCAACTGGTGACTCCCAACACTCAGCTTAGCTGAAGACTCCACTCAGGGAAACTTCAGCCTCGCGATACAGAATTCAGGTAGTGAGGAGGTGATGATGCATGGTGCGCTCGGTGGGTAGTAACTTCGAGGCCATCGTCGTGGGGGCCGGGCCGGCCGGATCGATGGCGGCATACGAGCTGGCCCGAGCAGGGGTGCTGGTTCTCCTGCTGGAGAGGGAGCCTCTCCCCCGCTACAAGGCGTGTGGCGGGGGGCTCGCGGCCAAGACCGTTCGGGAGGTCCCATTCGACCTCAACCCGGTGGTGGAGG
>JAJYKO010001159.1 GCA_021788565.1 Chloroflexota bacterium | reverse complement strand
CTGAATACTTGTCGCGCCTGGAGTAGAATGGTGCATGATGGGCCGGGCACACCCAGAGTGGGGGACGAATGACGAGCCGACGCAAACAGCTGAGCCGTCTCCTGCAGGAACTCCGTAGTGAAGGCATCGCCGATGCCAGAGTGCTGCGCGCGATGGAGAAGGTGCCCCGAGCGCTCTTCGTACCGCCTGAGTGCAGGGAACAGGCCTATCGGAACATCCCCCTCCCTATCGGCGAGGGCCAGAGCATCTCCCAGCCCTTCGTCGTCGCTCTGATGACCGAGGCGCTGTCGCTCACGGGTGAGGAGATCGTGCTGGAGATAGGCACCGGCTCGGGGTATCAGTGCGCCATGCTCGCGGAGCTCGCCAGGCAGGTGCTATCCATCGAACTCATTCCGACTTTGGCGGAGGACGCGTCCCGAAGACTGCGGATGCTGGGGTACTGCAATATCGAAGTGCGCGTCGCCGACGGCTGCCAGGGATGGCCTGAACGCGCTCCGTTTCAGGCCATCCTCGTGTCAGCGGGCTGCCCGAGAGTCCCGCAAGCCCTCATAAGACCAGCTTGCAGATGGGGGGAGGCTGGTGATCCCCGAGGGCTCGCTCTTCACGCAGAACCTGTACGTATACAGGCGAGAACGCAGCAGGATTCTCACCACAGACCTGGGGCCGGTCAGGTTCGTGCCCCTCGTCGGCGAGAACGCCTGGAAAGAACACGAACTCCGCATCTATCGGGAAATATACTAGCCCTACTTCAGCCCCCAGTTGATCTGCGGCAGCGGAGAGATCACGTCGTAGTACGAGATCAATATCATCAGCGTGATCAGCACCATCAGCCCCACGAAATGCACAGCCCCCTCGCGCTCCGGAGAGATCCGCTTGCGTCGAACCGCCTCAATCCCAACCATGAGCAGCCGACCACCGTCGAGAGCCGGGAACGGCAGCATGTTCGCGATTGCAAGGCCGGCGCTTACAACAGCGGTTAGGTACGCGATTGGGAACCACCACCCTGTGTCCGCGACCGCGTTGGCCGCGTCGGTAGTTGCCTGGTAGATGCCAACCGGTCCGATAGGCCGGGCCAGATTGGCCGGTAACGCCCCTTGGATGATCATCACCGGCACCGAGAGTGTGAACGACACGGTCTGCCACGCCTGGCCGAAGCCCTGCGGCAGGGCTTGATAGAAGGGCGCGCTCACCGGAGTCATCGCCGTCACTTTGCTCTGCAGACCGATCCCGATGGGGCCATCGCCTTGCGGCCACTTGGTCCGCGGCGTCAGGGCTATCACCTTCTGAGCGCCATTCCGGTCGACGGTCAAGCTCACCGGTTTGCCGAGGTTCTGCTTCGTGACATCGATGAACTGCTGCGCCGTGGCGATCTTTTGACCATCCAGCGCGAGGATACGATCGCCGGGCTGGATGCCCGAGGCCGCGGCCGGCGAACCGGAGGTCACCTTATAAACGATTACGTCCGCGGCCGTTGGCGTCGGCCATCCCACCATGTACGCGGCCCCGAACAGCAACGCGGCTGTGAGGAAGTTCATTGCCGGTCCGGCCACGAGCACCGCGGCCCTTACCAGCTTCCTCTGGTTGCCAAAGCTGCGGGGATCGTTGCCATTCTCGCCGTTCTCGCCCGACATACGCACGAATGCGCCTAACGGAATCAGGTTGATCGAGTAGATCATCTCTCCCCGCTTGAATCCCCACAACCGCGGAGGGAGCCCGAAACCGAACTCTTCGACCCTGATCCCTGCTAAACGGGCGACAATGAAGTGACCGAGCTCGTGCACGAGCAGCAGCAAGCTCAGCACAGGAATTACTGCCAGTTGGGTCCAACTCATTACCTAGTACCTTTTCCTACGCTGCGCGATAGCCAGGCACTCAGACCTGGCCCATTCATCCACATGCAAGATAGCTTCCAGGCCATCAGCCGGGACGGGTTGGTGCCTGGAAAGCACCTCCTCAACCAGCTCCGCGATGTCGGTGAAGGCGATCTCCCCGCTCAAGAATAGGTCCACCGCCACTTCATTCGCACCGCTCATGGCAGCCGGGTAGCTCAGATCCTGCCGAGCCGCCTCCAGCGCCAGTCTCATGCACGGATAGCGCGCCAGGTCAATCTCGCCAAAGGAGAGATTACCAACCCGGGCCAACGACAGCTGCTCGGTTTCTCCCGGCACACGTTCAGGATAACAGAGAGCGTACTGAATCGGAATCCGCATGTCCGCGGCTCCGAGCTGGGCCTTGACCGAGCCATCCACGAACTCCACCATCGAGTGTACCACGCTTTCGCGATGCAGAAGTATCTTCACCCTCTCCAACGGCAGCCCAAAGAGCCAGCGTGCTTCGATGACCTCCAGGCCCTTGTTCATCAACGTCGCTGAATCCACCGTCACCTTGGGCCCCATTGTCCAGGTTGGATGGGCCAGGACCTGGCTCGGAGTCACCTTCGCCAGATCTTCCGGGGCGGCATCGCGGAGTGCGCCTCCAGATGCGGTGAGGATGATGCTCCGCACCGTGGCTA
>JAJYKO010001158.1 GCA_021788565.1 Chloroflexota bacterium | reverse complement strand
AGCCGAAAGGCCACCGCCTCTCCGATGCCCTGACTAGCACCGATTACAAGCGCAACTCGCCCGCATAGTGTCACGGAATCCTCTGCGCGAGTAATACACTATCACCTCTGGCAATCAAAGAGGGACGAGACCGAACACGGGCTGATGACAGGCTCGGGTTCAGTCTTGTCCCCTATCTTACCTTGCTTCGGGCAACCGCGTCTCATGATCAATAATCGGGCCTAACATGTTTGGTCATGAGCTACTGGAACAATAAATGCATCAACATGCCTTGTCTCGTACCTTCCGAGACCCGAACTAGGTCCTGGTATCTACTACCGAGCTATCGCCGCTAGGGAGATTTTGCGCGGAACCCTTGCGAACTGCGTATCGCCGTGCCGAAGTGCATGTGAATGGCGCCTAAGGATCATAGAACGAACATGCTTCTGCTTGACTCGCGGCCTGCTGGTAGCTGCTGGCCCAGATTGGTGGTCTCTCGAAGCATTACGATCACTGCTCGACAGAAGGAGGTATCGGCGAAGCCAAGGATATCTGTATCAGAGGAACTGACCCTGACAAAGGGAAGCTCCTGTCAACCTAGGGTCTCAACAGTGGCGAGCCGAACGATGACGTTGTGGCAAGTCAGAGGGCACCACCTTAGGAAGTGAGATGGTGCCCTATTGCTTTTTTAGGGCTGTCGGCACGACAAGCGACCTCTGACCGGGTCTTCCGTAGCCGGTTAGAAGGTTAACCAACATTGGAGGGTAAAGATGGAGAACCACGACGAAAGTATTCTCGAGAGCGTGCACAAAACCCGCATCACGCGACGGCAAGTACTTCTTGGTCTGACGGCAGGTGCTGCCTCACTTTTGGCAGCGGCCTGCGGTACCAGCGCCCCGGCTGCCCCGACCTCTGCTCCGGCAGCGCCGACAAAGGCCCCAGCCGCCGCTCCAACAACGGCAGCTGCTCCAACCGCAGCAGCAGCTGCCCCAACCAGCGCCGCCGCACCGGCTCCCACCGCGGCCGCGGGAGCAGCCACCAAGAAGCTGACTATCGACCTCTCCAACTCCTACATCGGCAACAAGTGGCGGATCGAGATGGTCAACGTCTTCCGAGCTGCCGTGGGCATGCCGCCGTATACTACGCAGGTGAGTAGCCAGATCTTTAGCTCAGGAAACGACGTCAGCGCGCAGACGCAGCAACTCTCGAACATGATCTCACAGAAGCCGGGTGCCATCCTGGTAGACGCGGCCTCGCCTACCGGCCTGAACGGCATTCTCGGGCAAGCTGTTGCTCAGGGCATTCTGGTGATCTCCTTTGACAACACGGTGACAGCGCCGAATACCTACAAGGTCAACACCGACCAGTTCGCCTTCGGCCAGCAGTTGGCGCAGTTCCTGGCCGACCATCTAAACGGCAAAGGGAACGTGATCATGGTCACGGGTGTGGCCGGCACCGAGGTTGATACGCAGCGAAATGCCGGCGCCGACGCGGTGTGGAAGAAATACCCGGACATCAAGGTGGTTAACCGCTACACGGGCATGTGGGACTCCGCCACGGCCGAGCGCAACACGGCCGCGGTCCTACCCTCTCTGCCCAAGATCGATGGCATCTGGTGCCAGGGTGGCACCGACGGGGTGTTGAAGGCTTTCATCGCGGCCAAGAGGACACCACTTCCGGTAACCGCTGGAGAGGCCGAAAACGGCTACCGCAAGTTCCTCCTCGGCGGCTACATGGGCCAACCGAAGGTTGAGGGTATCTCGATCGGCCAGCCGCCCTACCTCAGCGTAGTGGCGCTGGAACTGGCCCGCGAGATCCTTCAAGGGACGCACCCGAAGGCTGACGTCACACTGCCGTTCCCGGTCGTCACAACCGACACGGTCAAGGCGGGCGTGAACGTATTCCCCGATCAGGAGGATAGTTTCTTCGCCGACTTCACCGATAGCGGACCCAATGCAGTGGTACAGCTTTGCATAGACGCGGGCTTGAGCGGGACTCCCTGCCCTGGCACTCTGGATGTCAAGCTGCCGAAGTAGGCAAGGAAAATAACAACATATGAAGGGTGAGTATCCATAGATGGAGCAGTCTCCAGCACCCTCTTCCGACGACCGCGTGCCGGCGATCGAAGGGCTAGGGATATCCAAGGCTTTCGGCGCTGTCCAGGCGCTGCTGAACGCTGACTTCCAGGCCAGCTTCGGCGAGGTGCACGCGCTGGTCGGGGAGAACGGAGCCGGCAAGAGTACCATGATCAAGATCCTCAGTGGGGTACTCCATCCCGACTCAGGCACCATTCGGGTCAAAGGTAAGCAGGTTCACCTGGACAACCCGCAAGCCGCCCAGAAACTCGGGATCGGTACCGTGTTTCAGGAACTCACCCTCATGCCGTGGATGACCGTGGCGGAGAACCTGCTTCTCCGCCACGAACCCCGCGGCCCGCTCGGACTGGTCAGGCGAGGCCAGATGGAGAGCCGAGCCGAGGAAATCCTCTCTGGCCTCGGGGTGGAGAACATCGATCCTCTGGAACTCGTTGCCAACCTG
>JAJYKO010001157.1 GCA_021788565.1 Chloroflexota bacterium | reverse complement strand
GCAGCAACGTAACTCCAGGCACTCAGGTAGACGTCGGTATGACGCCGAGCCTGGCGGGCGCTCTCAGCTACGTACTGGGGATCATCACGGGTGTCATCTTTCTGATGATGAGCAAGGACAGCTTTGTCCGGTTCCACGCCTACCAGTCCATTTTCCTTTCCGTGGCCTGGATAGCCTTCTGGATCGCCTTCAGCATCATCAGCATCATGCTGAGTTTCATCCCGTTCCTTCGCTTCCTGGTAGCCATCCTCGGACTGCTCATGAGCCTCGTGCTGGGTCTGGGCTTCCTGGTGCTCTGGATAGTGCTGATCGTGAAGGCGTACCAGGGGCAGCGTTGGAAGCTGCCCTTCATCGGCAACATGGCCGAGAAGTACGCGGGTCAAGCTCAGTAGAAGGGGAACAGCCCGATGCGTCGAGGTCTTACGACTGTCGCCCTGCTCGTTGTGGCATTCATGCCCCAGGGATGCGGGCCTGGCCTCCACCTACCTGCCGGAGGCAAGTCAGCGGCTCCGGCCCAGGCTCCCGCCGCGGGAGTAGCATCCGCTTCGGGCTTAGCCGCTGGCTCACAGGCCTCTCAGGGTATCCCTGCCTCGACACCGGGCGCCTCCAGGATCTCGCAGAGCGCTGCCGGTTCGGGAACAGGACCCGCCCAGCCGAAGCAGGAAGCCTCAAGCCCAGCCGGCACCTCGGTCAAGCCCAGGGTGGATCAGGGCAAAGCCGAGTCGGTCCTGGTCGGGGCGAGCACGGGTGGGAAGATCGAGCTCAAGACCGACAGCGGCGTAACTTACACCCTGGAGATTCCGGCAAATGCCCTCCTTAGCGACGAGGTCATCACCATGGCTCCGGTTACGCAGGTGGATGGGCTCCCGCTGAGCGGGGGGCTGTTGGGGGCAGTGGAGTTGCAGCCGGAGGGGATGCGGCTGGTTAAGCCTGCCACCCTGACCATCCAGCTGCCGGCGGGCGTCAAGGCATCTGGCCTGATAGGGTTTGCCTATCAAGGAACGGGCGAGGACTTCCACCTCTACCCCATGTCGGCTGAGGGCGACACGATCACGGCGAGCCTGATGCACTTCAGCAGTTATGGCGGAGGGCAGGGCACCCAGGCGGACGTCCAGGCCCAGGAGGGCAAGACCCCGACCGATGCCGAGTCCCAGTTCGAGCAGAATATGGCTGCCGCTGCCTCTAAAGCCCCTTCCGCCCAGGCAGCAAGTTTGGAAAGCAGGCGGATAGAGGTCGCCCTTCGCGGTTTCTTCGAAGACCATGTTGGTCCCGACCTGAAGGCTGCGGAGACCGATGACCAGTCCCTGGATGCTGCCCTGGATGAGTACTGGGAATGGAGAGATGAGGTCGAGGCCTCCAACATGGAAGACGACCGTTTCCAGAAGGAGTTCGCCCAGGCAGCTGCATCGTTGAAGAAGGCTATCCAGAACGCCTTCGCTTCGGCATCCGAGAAGTGTTCCAGCGACAAGAACTGGAAGCAGGGCCTGGAGATGATCAAGCTGGCGAGATCATCGGCCCTCCTGGAACAGGCCCCGAACCCCGGTAATTTCAGCGCACCTGGGATCGACTCGCTGGCCAACATCACGCCGCAGCTCGACAAATGCTGGAACTTCACCCTCGACTACGACTCCACCATCACCTACGAGGGCGGGGACAACAGCGCAAGCATGGGCATCATCGCTCATGTGAAAGCCCAGGTTCACATGGAACTAAAGTCGGACCTGACATCGTTTGGGGGCCAGGGAGAGTTGAACTACGTCAACTTCGGGGTGACCTGGGGGGGCGCGTCCAGCCCGATGAATAGTATCTGCGACATCGAGACGCAAACCACCGGCGCACTCCTCAAGGTGCAGCCCTTGATTCTGGACCTGAGCAAATTCAAGTACAAGGCTGGATCCCAGCAGATCATGGCGGTCCTCGGACCTGGAAGCACAGCGCAGAGTTGGTCGTGGAACTGCGCCATCGACTCGAACGGGGGCCGGATCAAGACGAATATCCCGTTTCCCGTCACCGGCTGGAGCGATGGCTTCAGAATAGTTAACGAGGGGCGGCATGTCAGCGCCGTGCAGGTCGTCGATCCCGGAAAGAAGATACCCGCCGAGCCCCACAGCGACTACTACGTCTTCAACCACTTTAAGCCTGCCGCTAAGCCGGTGATTGCCATCGAGACCGGGACCGGCAGGGGAACGGACATGGGAACCGAGGTGACGGAAAAGTACGCCATCTCCATCGTGCATACGCCCGACGGAGTGGATACCTCGGGCTTCTCCGCGAGTCCCACCCCTGTGCCCTCGGGTCCCAAGACGACGGACACCTCGGTTCTGCCGGCCGAACTTAAACAGATCCCAGCGCCGCCGAACTTCGCGGTGGTGGCTGGGAGTCCGACTCGCACGGCTCCAGGCGGAACCTTCCAGTCTGCTTCCGTTATGTGGTGGGGAAAGGAGTCGATCTCGGACATCACGGCCTTCTATGAGCAGGCGCTGGAACCCGACTGGGACTCTAAGGACGAGAATACGG
>JAJYKO010001156.1 GCA_021788565.1 Chloroflexota bacterium | reverse complement strand
TTCACCAACCTTGGACCGGTGCTCGGCGCGCTTGGCTCTGTCGTGCCTCGAGCCCAGTCCCTCACTAACTGCTCGTGGGGACTCTGATCGCAGTTGTCGAACATCGACCGGAACTTACGCATCTTGAAGGTCTTCAGCCGCCTGTGCTGCCAGTCGTATCCCATCCGCTCGTGGGAGAAGATGACGGGCCCAGGCGAGTCGAGTTTGATCAGCAGGGCAACTACAAGCAGAACAGGCGAGAGAACTATCGTCGCCGCGGCCGCTATCGAGACGTCCATGATTCGCTTCGTCCACAGGTAAATGGTCTGGTCGAGTGCCCGGCCCGCAGCCACGGAAGCCGACGCCTCGGATGATCGATACTTCGATTGAGCGGCCATGTCAGCTAGCCTTTTCGAGCTTCTCTACGTGGTTCGAAGCCGCCTTATCCAGGGGTCCATTGACTTCCGGTGTAGTAACGCGAGTGAGCGCGGCTTTCGTGGCAGGCACGACCCGTCCACCGACGGGAGCTACGTAAATGTTCTGCCTGCCGGGGAGCTTTGCCCTGTTGAAGACGACTCCCAGTGTCTTGCCACCCACGGCTTCGATCTGAGTGCGAGCCACCTCCAGGTTGTGGTCGGTGGTCTTGTCCATGGCTGCCACGAGCAGAACGCCGTCGACTAGCGGAGCGAGCGTGGTGGCATCGGCGGAGGCGAGAATGGCGGAACTATCCACGAGCACCACGTCGGCCTCGCGTCCGAGTGTCTCAAGCAGTTCCCGCATCCAGTAGGCGGGAGGTAGCTCCAGCGTAGCCGACAGTACGTCGGAGGGCAGAATACGCACGTTGGGGATTCCGGTGTTGAGGAGCGCGGCCGCCGCATCCCTGGGTGCACTGAGGACCGCGTTGTGATGAGTCTGGTCGGATACTCCGAAAACTTGGGTCAGATCCTGGTGAAGCAGGTTGGCGCCCACCACGACCACCCGCTGGCCTTCTTTAGCCAGGGTTGTGGCCAGGTTGGATAGAACAGTGGACTTGCCCGCCCCGGGCTCAGGACTGGCGACGAGGATGGTAGCAGCGTGTCCTATCTTCATCCCTCTAACCAGTCGCGCCACCGTGTTGGCACTCAACACGCGGAACGCCTCGCCCGCCAGAGTGCCATCGATGCCATCTGCAAGGGCTGCCTGACCCTTGTGCTGACCCCTAATTCGGAAACTGGGAATAGCCCCTAGCAACGGAGCGCCCGCGGACTCACCTAGGCCCACGGCGGTGTGGATCGTTCCGTCCAGGCTCTCGACCAGGAACGCCAACCCAAGACCGCCCAGTAGTCCAACGAGGGCCGCTATCGCCAGGTAGAGCGCTGGCTGGGGCCTGATAGGTATGGTGGGGACGGCCGCGGGCTCTACGATGCTGATCGTATAGGCAGCCGGCGGTTGTGCCAGCGCCCTCACAGCGAGTTGGTTGGAGATGGCCGCTGCCTGCGCTGGGTTTCCATCGGTGGCGGTGATTTGGATCAACCAGGTGGAAGGAACAGCCTGTACCTTGACCATCGATGCCAGCGTCTCGGGCGATACGTTCAGCTTCAGCTGCTGAATGACTGTGTCCAGGTATGGGCGGCTCCCTATCAGCTGTACATACGTATTCTGGAGTTGCTGCGAGTAGGTAAGATCGGAGTAGCCCGCCGGGCCGGCAAGCACCTCGGAAAGCCGTATCATGGAGGACGCCTGGTATACGGGCTTCATGACACGGGAGCCGGCAGCAACGATCGCCAGCGTTGCAAGCAGAGTGACCACCACTACCCATTTGCGCCGCCACAGCACCTGAAAATACTGCCGAATGTCCATCAGTCAATAAACCTCATCTAGTACTTGGTATGAAGCCCTGATGTCTGCCTGGCTTTCGGCGGGTCCGCCAAGAACTGGGCAGGAGGTGCCAAGATGAAGAGAGACGGGCAAGGAAGATGACGGGGGATAGAACCACTACAGAGTTACCGGAGCAGCTCGTGGAACTGCTCGGTAACCTTGTTAGGGCCCAACTCGAATGCTAGAATTGAGTTGGGCTCGGGTGCGTCCCAACTATCCCTCTGCCCTGGGCCTCAGCGGGTGCTATCCGTTGGGGCCCTCTTTTCTTGCCCTGTTTTTACCTGGGAGTAGTTCTGCTGAGCATCCTAGGGCTTTGCCGGCAGCAGCATCTCTCCCTACTCTAGCTCCTCTCACTAGGGCTCACGATATGGGATTCGCGGCCTCGCCAACCAGGTGAAGGGACCGGTGCCGCCGAGGCATTCTTCCTACAATTAGCGTGCCGCCAAAACTACCAGCATGCTTACGCAACTTTGCTCTGCGTCTTGGCGCCCAGGTATCTGCAGCGCTATCTGATCCCCTTCCCTGTTTTTCACGTGACCGGCTGCGAGGTCTGGTCACGACGCTGCGTGTGACTTCACGAAGCCCGGTCTCTGCATGGAATGCGCCGATCATTCGGCCGCTACCTGGTGCCCCCAGTTCGTTCTGGGTTAGGTTGGCAAAGCAACTTTTGTGCCACAGGAAC
>JAJYKO010001155.1 GCA_021788565.1 Chloroflexota bacterium | reverse complement strand
GGAAATCGAGCCCCAGCCCGTAAAACTCGATATCGAGCAGTGTTCTGGCCACGCCATCCACCGTCTCCAGGGCAATGGGGAGGCTACCAACCAGGAAGCTCTTGCCCTCTTCCAGCTCTTCCTCGGTCACCAGTTCGCCTCTCCATTTCTCAATCTCCGCGAAGGCGGACTCGATCGCCTTGTCGACATTGGTTGGGTTTACCCCGGCCCGAATGGCCCAGGGAGATGGACCGATCGATGCCTGGACATCGCTCGAAACGTGGTACGCGAGGCCCTGCTTCTCCCGAATGTTGGCACCAAGTCTTCCGGCGAGGCCCAGCTCGCCCAGGATCAGGTTGCCGAGCCGCAGCGCGTAGTAGTCCGGGTCGTTGCGCGAAAGGGCGGGTAGCCCCATAACCATCTCCGACTGAAACTTGCCCGGAACAGTCTCTTCCCGAACCTCGCGGGCCGGCAAATTGACTGACGGTATCTCCAGGCGCGGCGGCGTCCCCTCGACCGTCCAGTCTCCGACAACGCGGCGCACCTGCTCCACGGCCTCCGCCGGCAAAACGTCGCCCACAATCGCCACCGTCAGCGTATCGGGCCGGAAGTACTCGTGGCAGAAGGCAACTAGATCGTCGCGGCTGATGTTTCCGACGGTCTCCTCGGTACCGGTTGGCCACAGATGATAAGGGTGCCCATCGGGATAGAGCACCTCCATGAAGCGGCGCTCTGCCACGGCTCGAGCCGAGGTGTCCTGCTCACGCAGACCGGAGATGATCTGCATTCGGAGCTTCTCGACCTCGTCTTTCGGGAAGCTTGGCCGGCGCAGCACTTCCGCCATGATCTCCAGGCCCCTAGGCAGGTCCTCCTTGAGGCAGCGGAGCCCCACCTGAGCCGTCAACCTGCCGGCCTCGACGTTCAGGGCCATTCCCATGCTGTCGGTCTCTTCGCTCAGCTGCTGAAAGTCGCGCAGCTCAGTGCCTCTGATCAGCATCGGAGCCACGAAGCGAGCGATGCCGGCCTTCTCGGGATTGTCGAAGACGCTGCCAGCCACGAGGCTTGCCCTGACGACGACCTGCGGCGTGGTGGTGTCCTGGTTCACGAGCACCACCGTGCCGTTTGGCAGCTCCGCCCGCTCAATGTTCAGGGAGATGCGACCGCCATCGCCGGCGGCAGGTCCGGAGGTTGCGGGAGAATAGAAGAACGCTCGGGCGGCGGTTGATTCCTCCCGTGCCGACGGGCCGGATGGCTGACCATCGGTGGGGATGAGCCAGCCCACTGTGCGCTTGGACTCAGTGAGGTACGTCTGGGCCACCCGCCGCACGTCTTCTGTCGTCACGCTCTCGGCCTTCTCCAACATATGGTCGTACACCTTGGGGGCGCCTATCGTTTCCAATGCGCCCAGCCAGTAGCCCTGGTCGCTCACCGACTCGGAGCCGTACACCAGCTGCGCCTTCACCTGCTTGACGGCACGGTGCAGCTCGTCCTCGCCGACTCCGTCCTGCTGGACCCTCTCGACTTCCTGGATGGCGGCCTTTTCCACCTGCTCGAGCGTCACACCCGGCCTGAGAGAGGCATCGATTCCAAACAGGTACGGATCCCGTGTGAGCGTGAAGGAGGAGCCGGCACCGCTGGTGAGGCCGGTATCCACCAGACCGCGGTAGAGGCGGGAGCTGCGCCCCATCCTGGCGCCTCGCGAGCCGAACATCCCCATCGGCTTGCCGCCCGAGAGCACCGCGTCCAACGCCAGCAACGGGAAGGCGTCCGGGTCCGAGGCGGAAACGGACCGATAAGCGACCTCAAGATAAGGCACACCGGCCGGGTAGCGAACGATCACCCGCCGCTCACCCCGCTGGGGTGGCTCCACGGCGCGTACCGGCGGAACCTCCGGTCCAGACGGGATCGGCTCGAAGTGCTCCCTAATCTGCGCCAGGAGCGCCTCGGTGTCGAAGTCGCCGACGGCCACGATGGTCGCGTTGTTGGGGGTGTAGTAGGTGCGATAGTGGTGGTAGAGATCGTCCCGTGTCATGGTCTGCAGGTCGGTTTTCCATCCGATGACGCTGTGTCCGTAAGGATGGGACTGGAACGCCGCGGCGCCCAGCTCCTCACCCAGCAGGAAACCGGGCGAGTTCTCGGAACCCTCGCGCTCGGAGATGATGACCGTTCGCTCGCTGGCCACCTCCTGTGGATCGAAGAGCGAGTTGGCCATACGGTCCGACTCGATTCTGATCGGGAGGTCGAGTCTGTGGGAAGGCAGGGTCTGGAAGTAGGCCGTGTAGTCGATCCAGGTGAAAGCGTTGAGGACGCCGCCGTTCGCGTTGACCAGCCGGAAGATCTCGCCCTTGTCCAGGCTGGGGGTGCCCTTGAACATCATGTGCTCGACCCAGTGGGAGATGCCGGTCAGGCCCGGTACCTCGTTGCGGCTCCCCACGCGGTACCACACCCAGAAGCTGGCGATAGGTACGTGGTGGGCCTCCCTGGTGATGACGTTCAACCCATTGGCGAGAATCGCGCGTCTCGTTTCGCTCACTTTGATAGCT
>JAJYKO010001154.1 GCA_021788565.1 Chloroflexota bacterium | reverse complement strand
CACGCGGTCAGGTGTGATCTCTGGGGCCAGTCGCCGACGGTCCGACGGAAATCCGCCGCGTCTCCCATGATTCATCCCGCAGCGGTAAACAGGCCCGCTGCACACAATGATGCTCCTGAGCGCGACATTTCGCAAGAATGAGGTATCCCTCTGGCTGGACTGCTTCACCCTCGGCGCCCCCCTCTCTTTCCTGGACCATCGCCTCAAGCACGGGAATTCCCTCATTGGCACGACGGTTCAGTCCGTCCAGACGGCGCTCGCAGCCAAACAGAAGGGGCATTTCGGAGACCTCTTTGGTCGTCCCTTCCGAGGCTTACTTTCGGCTACGGCCACAATTGGGGAGTTGCTCGCACGCCCGATGCTACTGCTGTACGAAGATCCCCTACGTGATGGACAACGAGATTAGTCTGATGGCCGGCGTCCCGGACGCCGGCCTGGCCGAACAATGGCGCCTATCTTCAGGACGGGGGAGAGGTCAGCCTCGGGAATAGTGGCATCTGCGGAGAATATGGGCTATAATCTACGCGAATGGTGCGGAGAATATAGGTCGCAATCTCCGCGGACGGAGTACCCACGATGTACATCCACGAGCTTCCAGACTGGCCGCGCTTTGTCTGGAGTTGGGATCGCCTCGCCGAGCCTCTCTCCGGCGTCCGGCATAAGCAGGGGCGTCTGATCGGACAGATGGAAGGTCTCGGCTTCGGCCTCCGCCAGGAGGCGGTCCTCGAAACCCTGACTGTCGATGTGCTGAAGAGCAGCGAGATCGAGGGGGATAGACTCGACGCGGAACAGGTCAGATCGTCGATTGCCCGCCGCCTGGGGATGGATATCGGCGCGCTGAAACCCGCGGACCGTCAAGTCGATGGTGCCGTCGAAGTGATGCTCGACGCGACACGCCACTGTGACCGGTCGCTCACCGTCGAAAGGCTCTTTTCGTGGCATGCGGCCATGTTTCCCACCGGGTATAGCGGCATGAGGAGGATCATAGTGGGGGCCTGGCGCGACGACAGCGCCGGTCCGATGCAGGTAGTTTCTGGCCCGATGGGCAAGGAACGCGTCCATTTTGAAGCGCCGGAAGCGGCACTCCTCGATGGGGAGATGGCAGCCTTCCTGGAGTGGTACAACACGGACGCCGGCACCGATCCGGTCCTTAGAGCGGGACTGGCCCACCTCTGGTTCGTGACCATCCATCCGTTCGACGATGGCAACGGACGGATCGCGCGTACGATTGCCGACATGGCCCTGGCGCGCTCGGAGAACAGCCCGCAACGCTTCTACAGCATGTCGGCGCAGATTCGGCAGGAGCGCGCCGCCTATTACCGCGTCCTCGAGAAGACGCAGAAGGGAACGATGGATGTCACGCCCTGGTTGGAATGGTTCCTTGCCTGTCTGGGGCGGGCCATCGACGGGGCGCAAGCCGCTCTCGGCGCCATCCTCGCCAGAGCACGCTTCTGGCAATCCATCGCTGGCGTCTCGCTCAGCGAGCGCCAGCGTCTCGTGCTGAATCGCCTCGTGGATGGCTTCGAAGGTAAGCTCACGACGTCAAAGTACGCCGCGATTGCGAAGTGCTCCCAGGACACCGCCGCGCGAGATATTTTGCGTCTCATCGAGATGGGAATTCTCGTCCGCAACCCAGAAGGAGGGCGTAGCACGAGCTACGGGCTTGCGGCCAGATAGATGAAGATTCCCTATGTCATCGACAACGAAACCAGCCGTATGGCGGATGTCCTCAACGCCGTTCTGGCGGGACACGCCGGCAAGTCCCTCAGCGTCGCCACCGCTTACTTCAGCCCGCAGGGCTTCCGGCTGTTGCATGCCGGACTGTAAGACCTTGGCAGTTTCCGGTGGAAGTCTAGCGTGGGCGCCCGCGCCATTGCCGACATGGACGGACGAGCTCCATGAGGCAGCCATCCCCGCCACCATCCTCTCGCAGGAAGAGCTCGGCCAAGCCGGCTTCGACCCTGCTCCCTACGCCGAAGCCGGCGTCATCCTCATAGACGAGTCCCACAACTTCCGAAACCGCTCTGCCCAGCGCTACGAGAACCTGGAAACCCTGATCAGCCTCAACGGCAGCCCAGGCCGAGATAGCCACTGGAAGAGGGTCATCCTTCTCACCGCCACCCCGATCCGAAACGACATCTTCGATCTCTACAACCAGATCGCCCTTTTCACACGCAACGACCGCACCGGCTTTCTCGATGCCAGTGTCCTCGGTGAGACAGTGCACCCGCAGACCTTCAATACGCTGCGGCGAATCAGAGAAGAAAATGGCGCAGTCGTAGAGGAGCAGGAGCAGTTCGCAGAGCTTGCAAGCAGCGAGTCTCTTCTGCAGCAACTTAGCTCGCTCCTCGATGCGGGCGGCCGCCAATCACTCCAGGACCTTCCGGACGGCATCCACCAGTTCGGCACCACCTACGACCTAACACAGTTCATCTCATCGCGTCTCTAAGATCCCTACCGTTGGCTGATGGCCCAACTTCGACATCCGGCCGCGAGCCGGCCCGTTCCCTCACACGTGACGAC
>JAJYKO010001153.1 GCA_021788565.1 Chloroflexota bacterium | reverse complement strand
AATCGTGTCTGAAATAAAAAGGCTCAAATACAGCGCTGATGGGGAGTGGAGGGAGTCCAAGACCACGCGGTATATGCCAGTCACCGACTCCTCAACCGGGGAGGTGATAGCGGAAGCTCCAGCCTGCACCGCCGCGGAGGTGACCGAGGCGATAGAGGCGGCAGCCGCGGCCTATCCCGCCTGGTCGGATAAGCCCGTGGCCGTCAGAACCCAGGTAATGTTCCACTTCAAGAGTCTGGTGGAGCAGCATATAGAGGAGCTTGCACGGATAACCAGCCAGGAGTTGGGCAAGAACCTGGACGAGTCGAGGGGTGAGTACATCAAGATCGTTGAGGCCTGTGAGACGGCAGTAGCCGCCCCCATGCTGATGCAGGGCCACTCCTTGATGAACGTATCGACCGGTCACGACACCGTCTCCTACCGCGAGCCCCTCGGGGTCTTCGCTGGGATCGCTCCCTTCAACTTCCCGGCGATGATCCCCTTCGGTTGGTTCATCCCCCTGGCCATCACCGCCGGCAACACCTACGTCCTCAAGGCGGCAAGCATGGTACCCCTCTCCTCCATCCGCCTACTCGAGCTGCTTTACGAGGCGGGGCTTCCCAGGGGGGTGGTGAACCTGGTCACATGCGGGAGGAACGAGGCGGAGATCCTCCTCACCCACCCAGCCGTCAGGGGCGTAACCTTCGTGGGGTCCACGGAGACGGGCAAGCACGTCTATTCGGTGGCTGCATCGGCCGGCAAGAGGGTGCAGGCCCAGACCGAGGCGAAGAACCACGGCCTCGTAATGAGCGACGCATCCCTGGAGAGGGCTGCCAGGGGGATTATCAACTCCACCTTCGGCTGCGCTGGGATGCGCTGCATGGCACTGCCCGTCGTGGCCGTCCAGAACGACGTGGCCGAGGAGTTCGTAGAATACCTGGTGCGTTTTGCTAAGGAGAGGGCGATAGGGTGCGCCTACGACCCCAGGACCGAGCTGGGACCCGTGGTGAGCGCGGAGCACAAGGCGTTCGTGACGAACTGGATAGCTAAGGGCGTGTCCGAGGGGGCGGAGCTGATCCTGGACGGGCGGGGCACCGTCGTGCCTGGGTACGAGAAGGGCTTCTTCCTGGGTCCCACCATCTTCGACCACGTGCAGCCCGCGCACTCCAGCGGCAACGAGGAGGTCTTCGGTCCCGTCACCTTCGTCAAGCGCTTCGACGACTTCGAGGAGGGGCTAGCGATAGCCAACGCGAGCCGGTTCGCCAACGGGAGTTGCATATTCACCGAGAGCGGCTTTTACGCACGCGAGTTCGCCAAGCGTAGCCACGCGGGGATGGTGGGCGTGAACGTGGGCATCCCGGTGCCGGTGTCGTTCTTCCCGTTCAGCGGGCATAAGGAGAGCTTCTTCGGGGATAAGCACGTCTTGGGGATGGACGGGATAGACTTCTTCACCGAGACCAAGTGCGTGACCACCCGCTGGTTCAGCGAGGAGGAGAAGAAGAGGACCAGGGTCTCCACCTGGGAGGGTACCACCAACAGATCCTGACTCAAACTTTACCGGTGTATCCGCCAAGTCGGCACTACAAATGTAGGTGCGGACCAACAGGCTACGCGCGCCCTGCGCTTCGCTACGGGCCTTGACGCTCCCTTGCTGCGCGTCAAGGGCGTGAAGCCCGCGGCTACAAGGCGCTATGACGTGCCGGATGCACCACTTACCGCATCCACGTCCCGGCAGCGTTGCCGTTCCCTCATTGTTGAGTTCTCTAATCGGGCTGGCTTGTAATCGGCTCGAAGGAATGACTCGGGCGAGGCGATGGGAAGGGCAGCAACCTGCGGTTAGCCGTATCAACTGGGGCAGTTGGGAAGATAGAGCAGCCGATACGGCTTCATCACAATGCTTACCCACGGGCGATGCGTCGCGACTTAGACGATACGGGTGTCTGAGTAGTGGACGGCCCGCTCCCCATCGGCGTCTTCCGCCGAGATCCTTCCTTTGAGTCCCCTTCGACTACCTGGTCGGTTCGCGAGTCAGCGGATATGAAGCGCCGGCTGTCCAGATCATCTTCCTCTTGTGCAGAAGTGACAGTAATAGCCGGCAACAGGGAGATATCTTCCATGCATTCTGTACGCTGCCAACGTCGCGACAGCCGATTACCATATAGTTGCACTTGTCCTGTAAGTTGTAGCCATCCGCCACCGGGCTCTCGATGATCTCGCCAAGCTCCGGCGCAACATTTCTTCGGCACACGCTCGTATCCCTAGTTGATCTAGCTAAAGACAGATCCTGACAGCACCTGAAGTGAGGAGGAGACCATGAGTGAAGCGAGTATTCAGGCCGGCATGAACAGCGCAGCCTCGCTGGCCGAGCGCATGCCGCCCTTGAGCTGGCAAGCCGCGGTAGAGGCAGCGTCCCGGTGCCTTTACTGCTACGACGCGCCCTGCGCCAAGGCCTGCCCATCATCCGTAGATCCTTCGTCCTTTATCCGCAAGATCACCACGGGGAACATGCGTGGTGCTGCCCGGGTGATCATGGAAGCCAACGTG
>JAJYKO010001152.1 GCA_021788565.1 Chloroflexota bacterium | reverse complement strand
TTGAGGTGTGGCATCGACGTACTCGGGGCCGGTGGGAGCTTGATTGATGCTATCGTCAAACAGAACACGCGCTGAAATCGTCCTGCCACCCAGGAAGGTCAGGCCGAGTAGCGCCGCGATGACCAGAAAAGGATAGACGCGCCTGGACAACCGTGTAGCCCTCCAATCGGGATCGAGAACGCCAATGCAGACCGGGTGGGCTTCGGCCTCCCGGCATCCATCCTACCCTGCGCAGGCTCTCGCGTCTAGCGTGAACTCTCCGCTTGAGGGGGTGCCATCGTTTTCGCGAGGTGCTACCATGCTCCTGTCGAGCACCATGACCGAAAACGTGGCCTATCTGGCCGAACAATCGGGAGGAAGAGAGTGGTTTACGAGCTGCGGATCTACGAGGCAGTACCGGGCCGAATGAAGAACGTCGTGGACAGGTTTGCCAATCACACCGTCGGCCTCTTTAAGAAGCACGGCATCAAAGCAACGCTGTTCCTGGAGCCGGTGATCGGAACCAGCAATCAGCTGGTCTACCTCCTGGAATGGAACAGCCTCGCCGAACGGGAGACGAAGTGGGACGCTTTCCAGAGCGATCCAGAATGGATGGCCGCCAGGGCGGAGAGCGAAAAGGAGGGCCCTATCGTCGCCCGCTTCACCAACACCATCCTGCGGGAAGTCCCCAGCATCATGTCCGTGGTCAGGGGATAGGGGTCGGGGATCAGGGGGCAGGGATCAGGGGGCAGGGGCAGGGAACGGAAACAGGATGGGCAGGATAAACAGGATATGTATGGGATGGGCTACCAATAGGTTCCTCTCGTCCTGCGCATCCTGTCTATCCTGTCCGGTACTCCTGACCCCCGTCTCCAGATCCCTGTTCCCTGCCCCCTACTCGATCGGTCCGGTCAGGATAGCGGTGACCCGCTCGCCGGCCAGCCGCTTCTGACCGGGCGCGAATATCAGCAGTGCGTTGGCCCCAAGCATCGAGAGCAGCCGGCCCGAAGCCTGCACCCCTGTGGTAGCGGCGCGTAGCTCTCCGCCTTCCCAGCGAACGACCGCCCTCTGGTACTCCGACCGATCGGGTGCAGGCGTGACGTCGTGTTCCAGGACGACCTCCACCCTCGGAGGGGTGACTCGCGAATAGCCCTGCATCTTCAGCATCGCCGGGCGCACAAACAGCTCGAAAGTGACCAGGGAGGACACTGGAAAACCGGGCAACCCAAACGCTATTTTGTCTCCCACGGTGGCAAAGGTGAACGGCTTGCCGGGTTTCATGGAGACTCGCCCGAAGTGGACGGTGCCCATCTCCTCCAGGATCCCCTTCACCAGGTCCTTCACACCCATGGACACGCCGCCGGATGTGATCAGCACGTCGGCCACCTCCAGGCCGGCTCGGATCCGTTCCTGCTGCTCCGAGCGCACGTCTTTCACCATTCCGAGGGTAAGCGCGACCGCCCCCGCCGCTTCCACGGCCGCCATGACTGCGTAGCGATTGCTGTCCCTGATTTTTGCCGGGCCGGCTTCTTCCCACGGCTCCACCAACTCGTCGCCGGTGGAAAGGACCGCGACCCTGGGCTGCCGGAACACCGTGGCACCCTTCTGCCCCATCGCCGCCAGCAGTCCGATCTCGGGGGCTCCAAGGACCGTCCCCGCAGGCAGCACGAGCTGACCGCTTCTGACGTTCTGTCCCACGCGTTGGACGTTCTCGCCGGACCGCACCGGTCGGGTCAGGATAATCTGGCCAGCCCGTTCCTCCACGAACTCCACCATGACGACTGCATCGGCCCCCGGGGCCACCGGTGCGCCGGTCATCGTCCGGACGGCAGTCCCGGGCACGACGGTCACTTCCCTGGCGTCGCCCGCGGTCACCTCTGCCAGCACTCGCCTCGCCGGGGCCGGATCGTCGGCGATCACGGCGTATCCGTCCACGGAGGAAGATGGAAAGGGCGGCATGTCGGCTGGGGCCACGAGATCCACGGCCAGCACTCGCCCCCGTGCTTCGGGCAGCAGGACAGTCTCACTTCCGAGCACCGGCGTGTGCTTCAGTACAGTCTCCAGCGCCACCTCGGGCCTGACCATCTCGTACTTTGACTCAACCATCTATAGCTCCTCCGCCATTAGTACCCAGCCATCGACGACCGCCGCAGAAGATTACCGCAAAGACATCTCAGAGTAACTGTAGGGGTGGGGCCCGTTGCTCGTCAAGCTTGCCGGGAGATAGTCTGAAGCATCCCTGGGGTACAGAATCTGCCGGGAGACACAGGTTCATGGACGGCAGCAGCAGCGCCGTTTCCAAATCAGAACAAGCCTTATCAGAACAAGCCTTATCAGAACAAGCCTTCGCAGAAAGGAGAGTGGTTACCGTGATCGCCGATAGAATGGGACAACCTCATCCGCAGGGAGAGACAACAGGCACTTCGCAGCGGCCGGCGCAGCGGCTTGCCGCGCCACTGCTCACCTTCGATCTGGCCACTGAGCTGGAGCAATTGCGAGGAGAGGACACCTGGCAGCGCGAGGACCACAACGCTATTACGCTGGTGA
>JAJYKO010001151.1 GCA_021788565.1 Chloroflexota bacterium | reverse complement strand
CGCTGTTCTCTCCTACGGCCACCCTGTATAATCTAATAGGAGTATAATCTATTTGGAGCAGGACTTGGCCATGGCAGGCCAGGTCGTGATCGTGAAAGAGTCTGCACGCTCAGGATCGGCGGATGCATCCAGCGCCTCGCTGGATTTGGCCTGGAGGTGGTCAACATGCTAGAAGCGCCAGCCCCCTACCCGGCTTCACTTCGCGTTGACTACCCAGACAGACTGAACAGATTGACGACGTTCTTCCGCGTGTTCACCGTGATCCCCGTAGCTATTGTTCTTGGCCTGCTGACCCGGCCTGGCTCCGATGGAACAGAACACCAGTATGGATCCATCGGCCTTCTGTTCCTTCCGGTGCTGCTGTTGATCCTGTTTCGCCGCAAATACCCCCGCTGGTGGTTTGACTGGAACCTGGCCCTTACCAGGTTCGCCACCAGGGTAACGGCCTACTTCGCCCTGCTTCGGGATGAGTATCCATCCACCGACGAGGAACAGGCAGTCCACGTCGAGATCGCGTACCCTGACGCGGCGGCCGAGTTGAACAGGTGGCTGCCGCTGGTGAAATGGTTCCTCGCGATCCCGCACTTCGTCCTTCTGGTGTTCCTGTACATTGCTGCCATCGTGGTCACGGTCATAGCCTGGTTCGCGATCCTGTTCACCGGCCGCTATCCCATGGGTCTCTTCGACTTCGTCGTAGGGGTCTTCCGCTGGACTCTCCGGGTGAATGCCTACGCTTTCCTCCTGATTACCGATCGGTATCCACCCTTCAGACTGGGGGAGTAGCTAGTACACAGCTACAGTGAAGTTGATGGGCACTGTCATGCTGGGCGGCAGCGAAGTATCTCCGCGCTGGAGGGATCCTTCGCTCCACACTCAGGATGACAGGCGGGAAGCTCAGGATGATACCTGTCAGGATCTTTGTGGCGGAGCATTAGGAAGGCTGCCATCAGGTTCCGCGTACGGGGCACCCGTTCACCGGCTCGGGTCTTCGCCGCCTGGCCCAGCTCCCGGCGTGCTATCGGTACCAGCTTCCGGCCAGAAGAACCAAGATCAGAAGGCCGAACCTAAAGCCCCTAGCCCAAGGCCCAGCAGTCCAAGGATGATCCCAACGATCGCCAGGGCCACGACCACGACTATGGCCGACACGATGATGGTCAAGACGGCCTTGCCGGTGTCAAAGTCCAGCGCCTCCCGGACGGCGATGACGGATGCCACCCATCCCCAGATCGTCCCGATGAAGACAGCCAGTCCGCCGAGGATCGGGATGAACGCGAAGAAGCCGAGCAACTGCGGCGTGTACGCGAACCCGAGGGTTCGCAGGATCTCTCCAGGGGTCGCGGTCCCGCCGAAAAGACTGGTTCCGACGAAGTAGACCAGCGTAACGAATACCGCGAAGCCGATCAGGGCCGTTATGAGCCCGATGATTATCCCCGCGATGGCCTGCCCGGGAAACCCGCTCACGCTCAGACGAATGCCGTTGCCGATGCCGGTCGCGAGGCTAGCCAGAATCACGACCTGCAGGGCCTGGCCGTTCGCGCTGAGATCTGCCTCCAGCTCGTTGTAGACCGCAGGGTCAAGCCGAGCCGCACGAATCATCCGTTCGATCATTCGACGCCCTCCCCTTTCGTACTCGTCGCTCCGTCGGAAGGTATTCGACAACAATCTTGAAGAAGCCGGTCCGATCATAACAGAGGGGAGTCCGAGGGTCAATCTTCTTTATCCAGACCGGCCACGACGGCGAGGCAGTTGTAAGGCAATCTGGCGCATCACCTCGGCTCGGACCATGTCGGGATGCGGGTCGACGACGGTGATGTGGCCGGTTCCCTCATAACGTCGAAGGAATACCCCGTGAACCTGGATCGCAAGCACGGCCAACTGAGTTGCGTTCGTCGGAACGGTTCGGGTCGGCAGCCGGCGTGAGTGCTCGCGAATGAAGGTCGCGGCCGCTTTGACGGCGGCGTGCTGGCTCCGATCGGCCTCGGAGGGGAAGCTGAACCGCCAACGCTGGACTTGCCGAGCGATCAGTGGTTTGTCGTCGTCGACTGCGATCCCAGTGGCGGGAAAGATCCGGCAGTCGTAGGTGCGGCAGGTCTTGGGGCGATATTCGTAGATCGAGCAGCCGCTGCTGTTCACCATTGGGCAGTGCCCTCGCTCGTCGTAGCCGAGGACAACGTGCCCCCGAGGCAGCAGGGGCGCACGGAACAGCAGCTTCGCGGGGATATGGGAGAGGGTGTCGGTCTCATCCGGTCCGATGTGGATGAACTGGGATGAGATACAGCAGGCTGTGCAGCCATCGCACGGCACGTCAGATGCGCGATTGCCGCGGATCGCGTCTCTGATCTCGATCATCCACGACGAGAAGTCGCCGGCCGCCAAGCCCAGCTGCTCGTCCATGCTATCATCGGGCACGGGTGCTTCACTGTCCTCCAACGCCATAGCGAACGATGGCTTCACTGAGCCTCTGGCAAAGCAAGCCGACTCTTGCCAGTTAGATCGAGACTCTGCTGGATGATTGTCCTCTTTCGAC
>JAJYKO010001150.1 GCA_021788565.1 Chloroflexota bacterium | reverse complement strand
GCGAGTTCGGCGCAGCCTTTGCAGATGGCTCAGGGCGGCTTGCCGCTCGCTGGAAGTTCAGCCAGGCGTATTACGACGACCACAACGTGGTCTGGTGGAAGATGGGCCACCCGAAGCACCACTCCACGGAGGATGCAGGACAGGTCGGCGCTCTCCAGCAACTCCCTTACAATCGAGACGCCCAGATCCATTCCTCCACGAACTTCACACGCAACGGACTGCCGCTCGCCGTCAAGAAGAATGTGTTCGAAAAGCTTTTCGGGCAGGGGTTCGGCGCGGCTGTGGACGCGGTGAACAACTGCACCCCGATGAACGCGTACAAGGCCAAGTGGGCCAAGTTCGGCCTTATCCGGAAGGAACTCCACGACTCCCTGACATTCTGCAACTGGATGGGCCCGTGGTACGCGTCCCCGCTGAAGGAGCGAGACTACGTAGGCGACCTTGGGCTTGAGGCGAAGTTCTACTCCATGGCCACCGGCGACCAGAAGACCACGGAGGAATTGGACCTGGTGGGAGAGAGGCTTTTCAATCTGCACAGGGCCCTGACCATTAGGGATATGGGCACCAAGGAGATGAGAGTTCAGCACGACACGATCCCCAACTGGGTGTTCGACTACCCCGCGGACAAGAAGCCGTTCACCCCTGGTCACTACAAGATGGACCGCGCGGACATGGAGATCGCGAAGAATATGTTCTACACGGAGGCGGGCTGGGACGGCGCAACCGGAAGTCCAAGCCGCTATACCTACGAGCGGTTGGGGCTGAAGGGCGTGGCCGACGCGCTGGAGGCAAAGGGTTTACTCTAGGCGAGGGCCTGCTTTCCAGGTGTCAGCAGCGCGTGAAGGGTGAAGGAAGCTGAGCCGCCCCGAGGGAATGGAATCGGGCGGCTCAGCAGGACGTGAGGCTGCGCTTGCTCGCCTCACGCACTTTCCCGCGTTGTCGGTTAATCCCACTCCCTCTTCTATGGGGAAATGGAAATGTCGCAAGAAACCGCGGAGCCAATAGCAGACGGAACAGAGCCGACGATGGCTCAGATGACGGCCGAACTGGTGCGAGGGCGCGCGAAGGCGGAGGCGAAGCTGACCCCGATGGGCGCGCTGGCTTACGAGGGGCAAATGCTGGACGAGACCCAGCAACAGCAACTTCTCGCCCAGATCCAGGCTGACGAGCAGTGCGCGGATGTCCAGTTGGTGCGCAACACCGCTGGGGCCGCGTACCTGTATTCGACCAATTTTATGAGCGACACCTATGCCCGCATTCTGCTGCGAGTGGAAGACGGGAATCCCTACGAGACCATTGCCAGCACGGTCAGGGAAGAATCCGAGACGTATCCACGCCCGACCAACGCCAGCACGCTCAAGGATTCCACCTTTGGATTGGATCCTGGTCAGGTGGAGGGTCTGGCGAGGGACATCGTCCTGCTGCCGGAGTACAACGACCTGAAGCTGGTGGAGGCGTCGACAGGCGCCATCTACCTGTACTCCAACCGACACCTGGACAAAGATTGGGCTGAATCCCTGGTAGAATGGGAAGAGGTGGGCAGGTACGAGAGTCTGTAAACGAGGGCCAGCGGGCTCGCGATGGGAAGGGATCGAACAGGCTAGACAGGATGGTGTATGGGCGATCCACCTGGCTACCCGGCCTTGACATGGTGTGTCCGCGGGGTTATAGGTAATAGGAGTATCACTCGGTGCTGACAGCAGAGAGACCGGCTGAAATGATAGAAGCGATCCCGGAAGATGGGGCCAGCGGAGCAACAATGCTCAACTGGACCGAAGACGGCGGCTGGCGTGCGGCGCCCCTCAAGCTCGGTGAGGAGATGTCCCTCACTGTTTACCTGGATAGGGTTGAGCTGGCGACCATGTTATGCACACCGGAGAAGCTTAACTTCCTAATCGCGGGATTTCTGCGCTCCGAGGGGCTTATCGAGACGCTGAACGACATCGCCCTGATGAGGGTATGCGACGAAGAGCAGGTCGCGGATGTGCGCCTGGTGCGCCCGCGGGTAGTGGGAAGCAAGCGGATCTTGACCTCCGGCTGCGGCGGCGGGGTAACATTCGATGACGGGGCCGCAGTTAGCCGGATTACCGCCAATCTGCTCGTCAGCCCATCTCAAATCCTCGATCGCGTTCGGGAGATGCAGCAAGCCTTCGGCGGGCGCGCCGAGCAAGGCGGCACCCACGTATCGGCGCTCTCGGACGGCGACAGACTGCTGGTTGTCTCTCGGGATGTGGGCCGGCACAACACCCTCGACAAGATCTGGGGCCAGTGCCTCTTCCAGAACGCCAAGACGGCCGGTAGGATGCTGTTGACCACTGGGAGGTTGTCCTCGGAGATGGTGGTGAAATCCGCGAAGATGGAGGTGCCTGTGGCTGTCTCCATTAATTCCCCGACCAGTAGGGCTGTAGAACTGGGCGAGGAACTCGGGATCACGCTCGTGGGCTACGCTCGGGGCTCGAGACTGTCGGTGTACACGCATCCGGAGAGACTAAGGAGGGAGTAAGGACCAGGAAGGCCAAGGGCACCGACC
>JAJYKO010001149.1 GCA_021788565.1 Chloroflexota bacterium | reverse complement strand
CAGCTCAATGTCGGGGGCGCTCAGCGTCAACTGATCGAGTTGGTCAAAGGATTAGATAAATCCACATACAACGTCACGGTGGTGACCTTCTATTCCGGTGGACAGTTGAGCCCGGAAATGGCGGCGGTAACCGATGTCAGGCTGCTCAGCATGAACAAGGGGGGTCGCTGGGACGTGATCCCCTTCTTTGCGCGGCTCGTAACCGTGATCCGCGCCCTCCAGCCGGACGTGCTGCACGGCTATCTGGGCGTCTCCAACCTCCTGTGCGTTGCCATGAAGCCATTCCTGAAAGGGACGCGGCTGGCGTGGGGGGTACGAGCGTCATACAAGGACCTGAAACGATACGACTGGCTCACGCGGCTCACCTTCGCGCTGGAGCGACTCCTCTCCCGCTTTCCCGACCTGATCATCGCCAACTCCGAGGCCGGCAAGGAATTTTACGTGTCCCAGGGGTTCCCCGCTAGGAAGACGATCGTCGTTCCCAACGGGATCGACACTGAGCGCTATCACCCGGATCCAGAGGCTCGGAACAAATTGCGTGCAGAGTGGGCCATTTCCGGTAGCGAGCTGGTGATCGGCCTGGTGGGAAGGCTGGATCCTCGGAAGGATCACCCCGCCTTCCTCCGAGCGGCGGCGATGTTGTCGCACGAGCGGGCGAACGTTCGCTTCGTTTGCGTTGGGGATGGCCCAGCCGTCTACAAGGAGGAGCTTCGGGCACTGGGAGACTCGCAGGGACTAAAAGATCGGCTGCTCTGGGCCGGAGCGCGCTCGGACATGGCTTCCGTGTACAATGCCCTCGACATGCTCACGTCCTCTTCCTCCTTCGGCGAGGGCTTTCCCAACGTCGTCGGCGAGGCGATGGCCTGTGGGGTTCCCTGCGTGGTGACGGACGTGGGCGATTCGCGACATGTGGTGGGTGACGCCGGGATTGTCGTGATGCCGGGTGATCCTGCTCAGCTTGTGGAAGCGTGGAAGGCGCTGCTCGACCTTCCGCAGAGCCAACGCGCCACGTTGAGTGAGAAGGCTCGGGCCCGCATCGTCGACGAGTTCGGGCGCGATCTCCTGGTGCGGCGAACCGCGGAGGCGCTGGGAAGGCTGCTGTGATCGAGCTGCTGCATCTCATTACCGACCTGGATATCGGCGGTGCCGAGAGGATGCTCCAGAAGTTGCTGGCGCGCCGGGATTCGTCGCGCTTCGACGTGCAGGTGGTCTCTCTCACCGACGTCGGCGTCGTTGGGAAGGAGATCGAGAAGCTCGGGATTCCGGTCCGTGGGCTCGGGATGAAACCCGGACTGCCCGATCCCATTGCACTCCTGCGTCTGGTCGGCTGGCTTCGGCGGGACCGGCCGCGGCTACTGCAGACGTGGATGTACCATGCCGATCTGCTCGGGGGGCTTGCCGCGACGCTGGCTGGCAACATTCCGGTTGTGTGGAACGTCCGCCATACCAACCTCGACCCCCGGAGCAACAAGGCTGGTACACTCCGGATGGCGAGGGCGTGTGCCGTGACGTCCCGGTGGCTGCCGGCGCGAATAGTGTGCTGCTCCGAAGCCTCCAGGCGCGCACACGCGGCACTTGGCTACGCGGCGAACAAGATGGTGGTCATCCCCAACGGGTTCGACTTGGACCTTTTCCGGCCCGATCCTTCGGCGCGCGCCTCGGTGCGAGCCGAGCTTGGCATCCCCGAGGGCGCGCCTCTCGTCGGACTCATAGGCCGCTTCCATCCCGAGAAGGATCACCACGGCTTCGTGGAGGCAGCGGGCTACCTCAGCGGACGCCTCCCCGATGCCCGCTACCTGCTCTGCGGCCAGGGCGTGACGTGGGACAACCCTGTCCTGGCCGAATGGATAGCCTCCGCCGGCCCTCGGTCTCACTGGCATTTGCTGGGACTGCGCGGGGACATCCCGCGCCTAATGGCCGCCTTGGACATCCTGGTGTCTTCCTCAGTCGGCGAGGGCTTCCCCAACGTGTTGGGCGAGGCGATGGCCTGCGGGGTACCGTGCGTGGTCACAGATGTGGGGGACTCGGCCTGGATAGTGAGTGACACCGGCAGGGTGGTGCCGCCCCGTGATCCTCGAGCCCTGGCCGATGCCTCCGCCGCGACGCTGGCTATGGGTTCCGCCGATAGGCAGCGCCTTGGCCTCGCTGCGCGCGCCCGCGTGGAGCAGCATTTCAGCCTGCCCGCCATCGTGGACAGATACGAGCGGCTTTATCTGGAGCTCGCGGCCTGATGTGCGGAATCACCGGTTTTCTCGATGCCTCACGGCAATCAAACAACGACGAAATGGCAGCAACCGTCGAAGCCATGTCCGATACCCTTCGGCACCGCGGCCCGGATGATGGCGGCGTCTGGGTGGATGCCGGCGCCGGCATCGCGCTGGGGCACCGGCGTCTCTCCATCGTGGACCTCTCCCCGGAAGGCCATCAGCCGATGCTCTCCGCCGGCGGGCGGTACGTCGTCAGCTTCAACGGCGAGATATACAACTTCCTCATACTCCGGAAGGAGTTGGAGTCCGAGCCCGGCGAACCG
>JAJYKO010001148.1 GCA_021788565.1 Chloroflexota bacterium | reverse complement strand
AGGACGTGAGGCGAGCGAGCGCGGCCTCACGCGCCCTCCCGCGATATCCGTCCCATGATCCCCGGCCACTGCTAGAACACGGGCCTCGGGGCAAGGCCGGCCTTCTCGACGATCGCGGGGACCATGTCCTCCCAGCCCACGGCCATGATGTGGATGCCGTGGACGCCGGGGATCTGCTTCACCTGCTCGATGATCTCCAGGCAGATCTTCACGCCCTCTTCCTTCGGATCCTGGGCGTTCTCCATCCTGACCACAAGCTCGTTGGGCACCTCCAGGCCGGACACACCGTCCCTCATGTAGCGAGCCATGCCAGCCGACTTCATCGGGATCACGCCGGCCAGGACGTGGATCTGCTTGTCCAGCTCGCGGGCTGTGACCTGCTCCATCCAGGCGGCGAACTTCTCGACATTGAATATGGCCTGGGTCTGGATGAAGCTGGCACCGGCTTTCGCCTTCTTGGCCAGCCGGAGGACCCGGTACTCCACCGGATCTCCATAGGGGTTCTCGGCAGCCCCGATAAAGAGCGGAGCCTCCCCAGTGAAGGTGTCGCCGCTCTGGAACTTCTTCTCGTCGCGCATCTTCGCCAGCGTCTGCACCAGCTGAATGGAGTCGATGTCGTAGACGTTCTTGGCCATCGGGTGATTACCGAACTTCTGGTGGTCGCCGGAGAGCGCGAGGATGTTCTTGATGCCAAAGCCGACCGCACCCAGGATATCGCTCTGCATGGCGATCCTGTTCCGGTCGCGGCAAACCATCTGCATCACCGGCTCGAGCCCCATCTGCTTGATCAGGATGCAGGAGGCGAGGCTCGACATCCGGACGATGGCCGTCTGGTTGTCGGTGATGTTGATCGCGTCGCAGGAGCCCCGCAAAACCTCGGCCTTCTTCTGGATAGCGGCCTGGTTGGTGCCCTTGGGCGGCCCCAGCTCCGCGGTTACCGCGAACTTTCCACCTTCCAGAATCTGCTCGAGATTGCTTCCGGCTTTCATTGCCTAGCTTCCTCTCCGTCGATATAGGACTGTGGACTGTGGGCTGAGAAGACGTCGAATACTCAGTCCTCAGTCCACAGTCCTCAACTCTCATTGAGCCTGGGGAATTGTACATCACCGGGCGCGGGCCGAATAGGGCAGTCAGGGTATCTTCAGCTTGTCACCTACGTGAAGGACTTTGCTCCTGTCAGTGAAGCCGTTTGCGGCCATGATTGCATCAACGGTCGTTCCATACAGCGCGGCTATTCTGTAGAGCGTGTCCCCTTGCCCTACCACGTGGACCCTCGTGCCGCCTGGCCCTGGGGTCGACGCGCCGGCCTGGGCGGCCGGAGTCGATGCAGGCGGGGCCGAAGCCGTGGTTGTGGCCCCCGCCGGTGTGGATGCTGCCGCCGAAGTGGGTGCCGCCGCCACGGCAGGCTTCGTAGGAACGATGGTTGTTTGGGTCTGGGGCTTGCCGGTCGTTGTGTTCGCCGGGGCGGTCAGCGTGCCAACCGCGGTCCACACGCCGAAGCCGAGGATCGCGAACACGCTGACTATGGCGAGCAGCGTCCCACCGTGGGCCTGCTTAGGCTCCGGAATATGGGGGTATGAGTCCTCCGGCTCCGGCTGTGGCGCGATGCGCCCTCCGGCGGGTGGAGTGGTTCTCCTGGGCATGGTGGATGTTGAGTCCTGAATGATTGGTGTCCTGCGGTGGGCAGGATCGTGACGCCGCCTCTCTGGGGCAGCATACGCTGGTGGTCAGCATCATATTGGCTACGGCAGAAGGCGTCAAGTCCTTGACACCGCGGGCTTGCGCTCCTATTCTCCGCATCGCCTGGGTTTCGCATCTCTCTGTTCGTTAGCTGCGGCTGTCGGGCTCGCCGTGAAGAGGCGCTCTCGAGGGCAGCTCAAGGCTACTTTTGGGGTGGCTCGGGGCGGCACGGCAGCCCCGCATTCCTTTCCTGGAGGCAATCAAATGGGCGAAAAAGCCACGAATCTCGACAGGCTGGCTCTGAACAAGAAGCTCACCGTGGTGGCCTGGGTCGCCTTCCTGGCGATGTGGGGCGTGACCATCCTGGCAGAACGCTTCGCTGGGATCGACCTGCGCAACCTCCAGTACGCTTGTGCCGGGCTGGTCTTAATTGGGCTGAACGGTGCTCGTTTTTTCCGATCCATCCCCATGAGCCGCCTCACGCTGGTCGTGGGTTTCCTTGCCCTGCTTGGCGGCGCCGTCCGGCAGTTCTACGGGGAACTGAGTATCATCTCCGCCGTGCTGATCACCGCGGGCTCCCTTCTCCTGACCTACGGGATCATGACCCGCCAGGGCGCGGGCAATGGGTCGGCCCCGAGCAATCGGCCGGGAACGAGACAACGAAACAGGATGCCCAGGAAGGATAGGTAAGGATAGACAGGATAGGTAATAGACATAGGCAACCCATCTTGCCTATCCTTCTACATCCTGTCTATTCTGTTTCCGTCTCTCTCCCCCTCACCTCCTCCCCCACTCTCCCACTCTGCCCTTAATCGCTGATGCCGAAAAAGATGGAACGGGCCGGACAATAA
>JAJYKO010001147.1 GCA_021788565.1 Chloroflexota bacterium | reverse complement strand
CTATCCACCAGGATAGCTCTCTCGAACTCCGTTCTGATAGCCATGCCCCCACACCCCTCCGCGCCCGAGCGAAGCTGCACCGGAGAGATTGTACCATATGTAATGGGACAATGGAATAGTTATGTAACAACGCAAGAAACAACTTGCCGAAGTTAAACTGTATGACTTGACATCGGGACCATAATCGTGTTATTCGTACCGCATCAAATGGAACACTTGAGGGTGCAGTGGAACTACGTCTCGACCAGGCGTCTTCGGATCCCCTCCACAAGCAGATCATCGATCAGATCCGCCACCAGATCGCAGTGGGCCAGCTAAAGCCTGGCGACCGTCTTCCTCCGGTTCGTTCGCTCGCCCGCGAACTCGGAGTCAACGTCAACACCGCCGCCAAAGCATATGCGGAACTGGAGCGCTCCGGCGTCCTAACCACTGCCCCCGGACGCGGGAGCTTCGTGGCCGGCGAGGCCCTGGGCCGGCTGGTGGACTTCCGGGAGGATAGGCTGCGCGATCTCCTCGGTCGCGCCGTGTTGGAGGCTTTGAGCCTGGGTTACTCCCTCGAGCAGATCGAGGGCGCCATTGCTCTGCAGTGGGCGCGATGGCGCGAGCTGCGTTCCGCCGGATCCAGCACCGCTTCCCAGGTCGAGCCTCCGGCTTCAGGCCCTGCGCTCCGCATCGCGGGAAGCAACGACCTGGCCCTGGATCTTCTGATAGGGCAGCTGCGCCGCGCCCAACCCCAGCTGGTCGTGACCGCTTCCAACGTCGGAAGCCTCGGCGGGCTGATTGCCCTGGAGCGGGGCGAGGCCGACATCGCCGGATGCCACCTCCTGGACGAAGAGACCGGGGAATATAACGTTCCCTTCTTACGGCGCATCCTCCCCAGTGAGAAGGTGACTCTCGTCAACCTGGTTCATCGCCAACAGGGCCTCATCGTTCCCAGGGGTAACCCCAAAGGCATCCACGGAATGGGCGATCTGGCACGGCCGGACGTGACCATCGTGAACCGCCAGCGTGGCGCCGGCACCAGGGTGCTGTTGGACCTCCGGCTTCGGGAACTCGGGATCTCGTCGGCCGGCGTGAGGGGTTACGAGCACGAGGTGGAAACCCACACCGCCGCCGCTGCCGTAGTTGCCAGCGGTACAGCCGACACAGGGCTGGGCATCCAGTCCGCGGCGAGGGCCATGGACCTGGATTTCATACCGCTCGCCAGAGAAAGATACGATCTGGCCATCCTCGAGGCTCGATACGAATCGCCCGAAGTCGGTTTTCTCTTAACAGCGCTCGGGTCCGAGTCTTTCAAGGCGGTGGCTCGGGAACTGGGCGGCTACGATACCTCGAACACAGGTCAGGTCATGGCCCGGGTTGGCCCGGGCACCCGTTCGGCGCAAATCTAATAGACCTTGGCATAGGCAAAGTCGCCTGACCGCAACTCGGTGCGGCACGATTGGAGGCCGCCCGGGCACGGTATAGTTCCTACCCGCTGAAGGAGGAGGAAGTTGAGAAAAGGTCTACTGGTCGTCGTCGCCGCCCTCGGAATGCTGGCCACCGCATGTGGTGGGGCTGCACCCCCGCCGAGCCCAACTGCTGCGCCGGCAGCAGCCCCAACCAAGGTGGCTGCGCCCGCGGCCACCACCGCACCCGCCGCAGCGCCCACCAAGGCCGCCGCCGCGGCCAAGCCCGCCAACCCTGAGCTGATCCTTGCCACCACCACCAGCACCCAGGATAGCGGCTTGCTGGATGTGATCATCCCGATGTTTGAGAAGCAAACCGGCTATCAGGTGAAGACGATCGCCGTCGGCACCGGACAGGCCATGGCCATGGGCCAGAAGGGCGAGGCCGACGTGCTGCTGGTCCACGCCCCGGACTCCGAGAAGAAGTACATGGCCGACGGTTATGGCGTCAACCGGCAGCTGGTGATGCACAACGACTTCATCATCATCGGGCAGCCGAGCGATCCGGCGAAGATCAAGGGCCTCAAGACCGCCGACGCCTTGAAGGCAATCGCCAGCACCAAATCCCTCTTCATTAGCAGAGGCGACAACTCCGGCACCGATCAGCTGGACAAGAAGCTGTGGAAGGATCTGGGCATCGACACCAAGGGTCAGAGCTGGTATCAGGAAACCGGTCAGGGTATGGGAGCCACCCTGGGTGTAGCCGCCGAGAAGAAGGGCTACACCATCAGCGACCGGGCTACCTACCTTGCGCAGAAGAGCAAGCTGGGGATGGACATCCTCGTGGAGGGCGACCAGGCGCTGCTGAACGTCTACCACGTCATGCAGGTCAACCCGGCCAAGTGGCCCAAGGTGAACGTCGACGGCGCCAAGACTTTCGACGACTTCATGGTGGCCAAGGACACCCAGGACACAATCGCCAAGTTCGGCGTGGACAAGTATGGACAGGCCCTCTTCTTCGCCGATGCAGGAAAGCCGGATATGCCATAGGCAGCCAGATAGTTCCCACTCGCGGGTTTGCCGAAGACCTGGCGCCTGCCAGGTCTTCGGCTTATGACCATAGCACGGGTGTGGAAACCCTTATCCGGGT
>JAJYKO010001146.1 GCA_021788565.1 Chloroflexota bacterium | reverse complement strand
GGACTCGAACGGTAACCTTCTTGGCCATAGTTAAAGGACGACTACTCCACGATGTATCTGGACGAAAACGCGTGGGAAATGATAGCGCACGGTTGCGCGCCATGTCCAACGGAGAGGGCGACGAACAGGTGGCCGCCACAAGCACGGGGATAGCTCTGCCGCGACTCGATAACATATAGAATGATATATGTATGTCTTGTCTATAGGACGAAGTTGTGCTACAGTCCACTTGTACAGTGAGCTGTAGCGCTACTCTTACCCGAAGGCTCGGTTCCTGGGCAATCTCACGAGGAGGTGGTTGTCCGATCCAGCCGGCCGATCCCCTGGGTTCCAGGCACGTGGCATTCTCCTTTCATCGGCCATAGCACCTGGAAGTGCGATTCCCCGTGTCGTAGCCTAGCATCGTCCGCTCCGTGTGTTTGTCCACCTTCCATCCGTGTGAAGGTGCTGTGATGCTCACAGGAGATTCGAAATGCGCTGGTGGTTTCGACAGCCTATAACTACTCAGATCTTCGTCGGAATGGTACTGGGGATTATCGTGGGGCTGATATGGCCGCCCATCGGACAGCTGAAGTGGGCAGGAGACATCTTCATCCGTTTGATCCAGGTGGTAGTGGTCCCCCTGATCTTCTCTGCCCTCACCGTCGCCATGGCCAGTGTGGACATCCGCTCCTTCGGCCGCATCGCCGTCAAGGTGATAGTCTTTTACACGATGACCACCGTAGTCGCCGGCTTCGTGGGATTGTTCGCGGCAAACATCTTCCAACCTGGTAGCGGCCTTGGCCAGGCGCTCCTCGGCCAGGCCAAGGCACAGCAGCCTGCCGCGCCCCCCACCTTCGCCGACATCATGCTGAACATGTTCCCAACCAACGTCATCGATGCGGCGGCGAAGGCAAACATCCTTCAGGTGGTGATTTTCGGGATCATCTTCGGCCTGGTGATGGGATCTATTGGTAGAAAGGCCCAGCCGGTCAAGGATCTGATGGAGTCTCTCTTCCAGATCATGGTCAAGATGGTCTGGGTGATCATGGCCTACTCCCCCTACGCCATCTTCGCCTTGATGGCCTGGCTCACAGCCACCACCGGCACGGCGGCGCTGCTTCCGTTGGCCAAGTACGTCGTGACCTGCGTGGTTGCCCTGCTGTTCGAGACCTTCATCGTGGTAGCCTTGTTTGTCTGGGCGATCGCGAGGGTGAACCCGATCCAGTTCTACAAACGCTCAGTGGACTACATGATGGTAGCCTTCAGCACCCGCTCGTCGGCGGCCTCACTGCCCATCTCCATGCAGGTAGCCGAACAGAAGCTGGGGGTCCGCCCCGAGATAGTCGGCTTCGCCCTGCCCCTGGGCGCCACATTCAACCAGGACGGCACCGTACTGTGGCAGCCGGTCGCGGCGATGTTCATCGCCCAGCTGTACGGGGTCCCCTTCCCGCTGGAGCAGCAGATCAATATGGTGCTGCTGTGCATCCTGATCAACTTCGGCGGTACCGTAATCCCCAGCGGCGGACTGGTGCTCCTGGCTATGGTCCTGCAAGGGGTTGGACTGCCGGTGGAAGGGATCGCCATTATCGCCGGTGTGGACGCCATCCCCGACATGTTCCGAACCACCCTCAACGTGCTTGATGACCTGTCAGGAGCGATCATGGTAGCCAGCACGGAGGAGGGGATGCTAAGGAGGGACGTCTTCTACGGAAGGCGAGAGCTTAGTCTCGACGAACTTACCTTCAAGGGAATGGAAGCAGAGGGCTGACCCTAAAGCCGAGGTGAGCGAATGGGCTGGCTGGACAGGCTTCGCGGCGGCAAGTCCGGCGATCAGAGCCGGGCGGAGGGCCTCAACAGGAAGGCCATGGAACTGATCCTCAAGGATCAGATGGACAGGGCAGAGGAACTGCTGGCTGAGGCGCTGAAGCTCGCGCCCAATATGGCGGCGGCTCATCACAACCTCGGCGCCATCTATCTCAACCGGAAGAAGCTCGACCAGGCGCTCAGGCAGCTACGGCTGGCCACGCGCCTGGATCCAGCTGACGTGGAAACCAGGATCGCCATCGCGAAGGTCTACTCGGAGATGGGGAAGGAGGCCAGGGCGCTCGCCGAGTATCGTCGAATCTGCTCGGACGATCCCGACGACTGGCGTTCCCAGTTATCACTGGGAAATGCCCTGCTAGAGCGCGGCCTCATAGACGAGGCGATCGAGCACCTGGAACGGTCCGTTCAGCTCAAGCCGAAGGATGAAATCACCCACCTGGTACTGGCGGCGGCACTCGAGCGTAAAGGAGACCTGGAAAGGGCCGCCAAAGAGTACCGTGAGGTGCGAAACCGCACCCGTATAGGACAGAACCGCTCGGCGGCCTCGAAAAAGGTGAAGGAGTTGAAGATCCAAGTCGCGCGGGACAAGAGCCCTGTGTGACGCTTATTGGGGTTGTGTAACTGCGCCCTCTCCCCCTCCTTCAATGTCGAAGGAGGGGGAGAGAGGAGGAGGACAATCAACTCCTGAGCAAGAGCGAGGTCAGTATATCCATGTCCTTGTCGCGGTGGGAGC
>JAJYKO010000066.1 GCA_021788565.1 Chloroflexota bacterium | reverse complement strand
GGGCAGCCCCTCGCTCGCCCCCTCTTCGAGGTCGCTTCCCCGCACGACCGTCCACTTCGTGTCGCTGGCGAAAATCCGGCGGCAGGCTTCCACCTGATCGTCGATGCTCGCAAAGGGCACGAGCCGCATGAGCCAGGTCATCGCCTTCAGCATCACTTTGAAGGTAAGAGGGTACAGGTCCTGGCCGTCTCGAGTGATATGCCAGCCGCAGGAGAATATGAGGCGTGCGCCCGGCGGCGAGTAATCGAGCACCGCCTGGGCCGTCCCCGACGAGTACTTAGCTCCCCACGGGAACAGGACGGTGAACACCCCGTCGCAGCCGGCGACAGCCTCCTTGATAACTTCGCGGTCGTTCGTGGCGCCTGCAAGCACCGTGATCCGCCCCTTGAATGTCTCGAGCTTGCTTACGCTGCGCTCCCGACAAACACCAACCACCTCGTAGCCCCGGTCAAGCGCGTGCTGCACCATGTACCTGCCAAGCTTCCCAGAGGCCCCGACAATGCACACTTTCATCTGACATCACCTTGCACCTGTTGTGGTCGATTACAGTGGCAGCGTACGCCCGAGGACGACATATGGCATCGACCAGAGGACGGATGGAGGCTACGCGGTTTGTTCGATTCTCCTCTACACTGCCTACCAACAACGTCCATACAGAACGATCGGGGCTGAGAGGGGCTGCCTTCTTCCCAGCGCGCCGCTCCGGCGACGTTCAGTTCTGCGGGACCATACGACAAAGACAACGGCATGTCCCCAGCATTCTCGGCGATTCCTCACGAGACGCCACACTGCCGATTGGGACGCCGGAACCTTCAAGAACAAGGGGATACGCCTGCAAGGGGCGTCCCGAATACGATAGAATAGAGGGCGGTGGGCGACCTGCCTGATCTACGGCCGGTCGCGTTTCCCATGGAGGCGGACGGGTCCCGGTGGGCCTCGCGGTCTTCAAAACCGTCTGCGGGGCAGTAATCGCTGTCCCGGGTGGGTTCGACTCCCATGCGCCTCCGCCATTTTCTCCAACTGCTAGGCTAGATTCTCGTTTAGCCTAGGGTTGTTTTATGCGGAGGCTGACCGCTTTCCCTTTGCTTCCCGACTTCGCTTGATGGCGTACCGTTGCCGTCAGGTTACCGTCAGGATGGTGTCAACCATTCATCGTCCCGTGTTCCCGGGGCTGTTGATTGAAGGTGACATAATTCTGCTCTGGAGCCGTAAGGCGTCGAGGGAAATCTCGGGGGTTGCCAAAAATGAAAGGCGCTAAATCGCAAGACGCTACAGCCGTAATGCTACGGAGGAATATATATCCCCACTCCAGTCGCGCTCATGGTTTGGTAAGCAGGGGTAAATCGGCCGCAATCTCGGGCTAATCATGGGTAATCTACACCCGATCTAACCGAGACCTGGTCATAAATGCAGGGTCGTGAATAACGAACCGCGCCGGGGGTTGGACCGACGTGGTAGCCTCGTACCATCAGGTTGCCAAACCGCGATACAGAGGCAATCCAATGGTAACGGAAGTCTCGGCCCTTGTCGCGTTGGTCATGTTGGTTGACCGCATCCCGATGCCGACCCCAGCCAGGGGTCGAGGTCAGGCGCATCTTCCATCAGTTGCGGACTCACGCGATAGAGAAGTTCAACGCCCAATTCAAGGCGATCTTCGACTGCCTGGGCCAGGTGCCCACCCGAGGGCTTGTGCCGACCCAACGCTTCGTCCTGGGTGCTGTACTGGTGTACCAACTCGCGTTACTCCATCGCTTCGAGAGCGGTGACGACCCGCGAGCCGGGCTCAAGCCCTACTTGCAGGCGGCGTGATGATTTGTGACCAGGTCTCAACTAATTGCCGGAGCCGGAGCGTGCCAAGATCAGAGGCTGGGTCGGTAAAAGCCAATGGCGTCCGGCCAAACGTACTGCCGCACAGGGGGCATTCCCATAAATCGCGGAGGAGCCGTTCCCTCACCGATGCTGACATACAGGAACTGGAAGCACCACTTGCGGCTCAAGGGTATGCCGAAGGTGAAGAGTGCCAAGCAGTTGGGGGAACTCATCTCAGGGGTGGTCGTCCTGTATTGGTGCCTGTGTCTCTTGGGGATGCGGAACGCCAGCTCCAACTTGGTCAAGGAGGTGACCTTTTGGGCAAGCTCGGCGACTTCAAGCTGGGCATGGAACCGGTTGCCATGGGCCAAGAGACCGTTGTAGCAGCCTCCAATCGCCTCCTCTCCTGGCTGTCGGACAAACTCGCCTATCTACGCCCTCACCCCTCCAGTCACGAGCGCCGCTACCTGCGGTACCTGGTAGCTATGCCGTGAAGTGGGCATCGGCAAGGGCTTCACATCGCTTGTCGACCACTCATCCGGTTAAACAAAGCATCAGAGAACCATCAGACAACCATCAGGTGAGGCCAACAGATATTTCACATGATAGACATTGGGATTACCATTGAGTTCTTCGTGGCTGCGAGCGGCGGAGGGAACTCTCGTCGGGCGCGCTGCACCTCCCAGAGCTTTTCGCTCGTCCGTTCGACGTTCTTCCTGAACCCATAGTGCAACCAGCCTGTTGAATCACGGCGAGCACTCGCTGGAGGGGAACCCCCTTCGCCTGTCTCAGGAGGCCGTCGGGAGCGATATGCTCTGCCGTGAACTCTGGAAGACTGAAAGGGGGTGAGATCAACCATCAAGGCGCAGAACTCGAGATCCGCAGCCAGGAACCACATTCCAGAGGAAAGTGCAGATAACCTGTGGTAGAGCTTGTTGCTCGAAGGGAGTGCTGAAGCTATGAAAACCCCGTCGCTGGTGGCGGTCCTTTGGGCCCTGGTGCCCTTCATCGGCATCTGCTTCTCAGTCCCTCTGTGGGACCGAATCTACCCTTTCGTGCTGGGTCTGCCGTTCAATCTGTTCTGGTTGATCGCCTGGATCTTCCTCACCCCGCTATTCATGTGGCGCGCCTACGAGCAGGAGAAACCCCGAGGTGGCGAAGGAGGTGAAGTCCGATGACGCCCGGTGCTGTGGCCCTGATCTTGATATTTCTGGTGGTTGCTGGGGCCTCCGCCCTCGCTTTCTACGCAGGCAGGCGCCACGAGATGAGCCTGGAGCAGTGGACGGTGGGAGGCCGCCAATTCGGCCTGCTGTTCACTTGGTTGCTGGCGGCAGGTGAAGTCTACACAACCTTCTCCTTCCTGGGCGCCAGCGGCTGGGCCTATTCCAGGGGCGGGCCGACCCTGTACATCATCGCCTACCTGACCCTCACCTACGTGGTTTCGTTTTTCATCCTCCCGTTGGTCTGGGAGCTGGGCCGCAAACACGGTCTGCATACACAGCCGGACTTCTTCTTCCTGCGCTACAGGGACAAGTATCTAGCCGCCTTGGTGGCGCTGGTTGGGGTCGCGTGCATCGTCCCGTACCTGCAGCTGCAGCTAACCGGGCTCGGGATCATCATGGAGGTGGCGAGCTTTGGGGCCATCAGCCCCACACTCGCCATGCTAATCTCCTTCGCGCTCGTGGCGGCCTTCGTGTACACAAGCGGCATTCGGGCCGTGGCATGGGTCAGCGTGATCAAGGACCTAATGATGCTGCTAGCGGTACTCTTCATTGGCATCGCCATCCCGTATATCTACTTCGGCGGGATCGGCCAGATGTTCACTGCTCTGGTGCAGGCCAAGCCTACTCATCTGGTCCTGCCTGGCACCACGAAGGTACTGGGAGATAGCTGGTACATATCGACGGTCCTCCTCTGTTCCTTTGGCGGCTACATGTGGCCTCACAGCTTCGGGGCCGCGTACAGCGCCAAGAGCGGCAACATCTTACGCCGCAATGCCGTGGTCATGCCGCTGTACACTATCATGCTTCCCCTGGTCTTCCTGGCCGGCTTCTCAGCTCTCCTGATCGTGCCAAACCTTCAGAACGGCGATCTCTCCCTACTGACCGTGGTCAGCAAGACCTTCCCCGCCTGGCTCCTGGGGCTGATAGGTGCGGCGGGGGCTCTGACGGCTATGGTGCCCTCCGCGATCATCCTGCTCACCGCCGCCACCCTCTTCGCGAAGAACTTCTACCGGCCGATCGTCTCACCCGGAATGAGCGACGACAAGGTGGCCCGATTGGCGAGGGCACTGGTGATCGTGATCACCGCCATCGCGCTCTACTTCGCCATCTTCAGCTCGACCACCTTGGTGGCGCTGCTTTTGATCGGTTACGATGGTGTGTCGCAGTTCCTCCCGGGGGTGCTGTTCGGCCTGTTCTGGAGGAGAGCCACCACGGCTGGCATCTTCTCAGGGATGGTAGTTGGTCTGGTTGTCGTGTCTTTCCTGGTGCTGGGCGGCAACGATCCCTTCATGGGGCTGAACGCGGGTTTCATCGGCCTGTTCCTGAACTTCGTGGTGGCTGTCGCGGTCAGCGCCTTGACCACCGCCCACGCCACCGGTTTCGAAGAGGTAGCCCCCAAGCCTTTGCCGCAATAAGGAGGGCCCGCAGGTGCGCACCGGATTAATGTGGATCGACGAGAAGTCGCCCGAGCTGATCGACCTGTCCAAGACCATCTGGGACTACGCGGAGGTCGGCCTGACGGAGGAGAAGTCGGCCGCGGCCTTGGCGAGCTACCTTGCGCAGGAAGGTTTCAGTGTCGAGAGCGGAGTGGGCAACATGCCCACGGCCTTCACGGCCTCCTTCGGCCAGGGCAAGCCGATCCTCGGCTTCCTCGGCGAGTACGATAGCCTCGCGGGTCTCTCCCAGAAGGTGACGCCTACTCGGGAGGAGGTCATTCCCGGAGGACCGGGCCATGGCTGCGGCCACAATCTGCTAGGAGTAGGCAGCCTTGGCGCAGCAGTAGCGTTGAAGAAGGAGGTCGAGGCAGGACGGGTGAAGGGGACCGTCCGCTTCTACGGCTGCCCGGCAGAGGAGACCCTGATCGGCAAGGTCTTCATGGCTAAGGCAGGTGCCTTCGACGATCTGGATGCCGCCATCACCTGGCACCCCTGGGTCGTCAACAGCGTCTGGGGCAGCCAGCACTTGGCGATGAATTCCGTTCGCTTCGCCTTCTACGGCAGGGCAGCTCACGCCGCCTCGGCTCCCCACATGGGGATCAGTGCCCTGGATGCTGTAGAGTTGATGAACGTTGGGGTCAACTACCTGAGGGAGCACGTTATCCAGGAGGCGCGGATCCACTATGTGATCACCAATGGTGGGGGACAGCCCAACGTCGTGCCGGCAGCGGCCGAGGTCTGGTACTACATGCGGGCACCCCATCGGTACCAAGTGGAAGAGATCTACCCTCGGATCGTGAAGATCGCGGAGGGCGCCGCCCTGATGACGGGCACCAGGATGGAGGTGAAGTTCCAGGTAGGCTGCTACGATTACCTGCCCAATCGGGTGGTTTCGGACGTCTTGATGGATAGTTTGAGACGGGTTGGCCCGCCCAAGTTCGGCGAGGAAGACCTGGCCTTCGCCAGGGACATGGAGCGCTCCTTCGATCCGGGGCAGAAGCGCTCGGTGCTGGCGGCCAACAACATCCCCGTGGAGTATGCAGAGCTGACCCTGCATGAGGATGTGGCCCCCATCTATGACTGGGGCAAGCCGATGCCGGGCTCCACCGACGTGGGCGACGTGAGCTGGATCACTCCCACTGGGCAGCTGACCGCCGCCACCTTCGTGATGGGGACCGCCGCCCATTCCTGGCAAGCGACAGCAGCTGCGGGCATGGGCATAGGCCAGAAGGCGATGATCGTGGCGGCCAAGGCCATGGGGCTGGCAGGCTACGAGTTGATGACCAGCCCAGAGCTTCTCCGAAAGGCCAGGGAAGTGTTCCAACAGGACACGAGCGGGAAGCCGTACGTGTCACCCCTGCCTCCTGAGATGAACTCGCCTTCTGCGCAGATCTGAGAGATTCAGGACCTTTCCACTTTCCCAACGCAATCGAGGGCGGTTTCGGTACCGCCCTCGATTGCTCGAGGTCTCGACACCACTTACATTGCTTCGTAGCAACTCGCTCTTCACCAAGTTGCCTCCGTGTTGCCTCACAAATAGATCTTACCGCAGGGCGTTCGTTGCCTCATGACTGGACATTACCGAAGGCCGTCCCGGCTCTGGAACCGGGGACGCCAAATAGGTGCTCACCCACCCAACCGTAAGCGTGTAACCGTAAGAAAGGCATTGAAATCAGGCCGCTTGTAGCAGTAGCACCGCACGATGCACCATCTCGATGAACGAACCTACCGCTTCGTCCATCTCGAGATCAAGCGGCTAGCTTAGCGCGAATACGGCTTGCTAAAGGATACGGATGGCCTCCCCTACTGGAAGGATAATGTCAGCTTCGGCACGAGTGTTCGCACCGAGTGGCCATAAGCAACTGGTGCCGCTCCTCGGAAGGGAGCAGACGGCTGGGGACCGCGCCGATGTTCTGGTCGCTTCAATCGGAAGTTGCCCAACTTGTGTTTGACCACTCGTGGCTTGATGCGGTTGTCGCGTTCAGGCTCCGATGGCGAGTGGTATTCGTCCGCCGCCCCAACTGAATGCCTGCCTTGTCGGCGGATCGCATAGTGACGGATTACCTTACACGTCGCCTGGAGGCTCTTGAAGTGGGACCTGGAAGGGGAGTGCGAACTGAGCCAGAGCCTGATCATCTGAGGGCTTATCCAGCAGATGCTCTCTCGTCTGGCTAGGCCCATCCAGACGACTATCGTGGCGGACAGGGAGTTCGTTAGTGCCGCCTTCTTCCGTTTCCTTAAGGGGCTGAAGACGGCTTTTGTCATCCGAGTGTACGCAGAGACGCGGGCCCTTCACCCCTGCTACTCTTGGCTCCTGGGCGAGCTCGGGATCGAACCAGGGGCAGGCGGATCTGGCTCCAGGGGGCCCTCTACGGCTAGGAGGAGCAGGAGCCGGTGAACCCCCTGGTGGTATGGGAACTGGACCAGAGTGAAGCCTGGTTCATTGTCAGCGATCTCGAGGATTCGGCGCTCGTTGAGCGACTCTACCGCAAGAGGATCAAGATCGAGCATGGATACAGGGACTGGAAGAACCACCTGCGGCTCAAGGGTACGCCGAAGGTGAAGAGTGCCAAGCAATTGGGGGAACTCATCTCAGGGGTGGTCGTCCTGTATTGGTACCTGTGCCTCTTGGGGATGCGGAACGCCAGCTCCAACTTGGTCAAGGCGGTGACCTTCTCGGCAACCTCGGCGACTTCAAGCTGGGCATGGAACCGGTTGCCGTGGGCCAAGAGACCGTTCTAGCAGCCTCCCATCGCCTCCTCTCCTGGCTGTCCGACAAACTCGCCTATCCGAAGCCCGTCCCAGCCAAACACAATCGCTGCTACCTCGCCACAGAGTAGCTATGCCATGAAGTGGGCATCGGCAAGCGGTGAAGCAAAATGGCTGGCTTAGCCTTGGGATTGACTCACCGGGAATCCCCGTCCAACAAGCCTAGTGGTCGAGGCCAGTGCCGCTGACGCCAACTTCCTCGTCGACGCCGGGATCCGTTTGGGCAACAGACTTTGAGGGTTTGCCGACCGCGCGCCGGGGCAGAAAACGCCCTACGAGAGGAGCGAGAAAGTTCGCCCGCTGTCCGCCTCCGGCCCTACCGAGAAGCCCTTGCGGACGGACGATCATGATGAGGATGAGCAGCGCCCCAAAGACCAGGGAGCGGTTTACGCTGAACGCTCTGAGAAATTCCGGCAGCGTCGCTACGATCGCGCTTCCCAGCAGCGGCCCGTACATAGTGGTCGTTCCACCCATGATCACCGCAAGCATGGCGTCCAGATTCACACTCAGACTGAAATCGCTCGGCATCAGGTTGCCGTACAGGTGCGCGAAGAGAGCGCCCGCCAGCCCGCCCAGGATTCCGCTCAGGCAAAGCGTCGATATTCGAATCGCGCGCACGTTGATCGTCGACATCTCTGCCGCCATGGGGTCGTCGGCGCAAGCACGCGAGACGCGTCCCAGGACCGACCGATCGATTTGGTGAAACAAGAAGAGGATCACCACATCGCAGAAAAGGACCAGGGGAAGCCCCGTATCCAGACGGATCCCACGCAATCCGACGCCGCCCCCGATGAAGTCCCATTGCGTGTAGATGTTGACCAGGGCCTCGCCAACGGCAAGGGTCGCGACGGAAAGGTACAGGCCCTTCACACGTTCGGCGAGGACCGTGCCGAGTAACCATCCCGCTATGCCTCCCAGCACCATCGAGGCTAGCAGCGCCACAGGGAAGGGGGCCCCGTACTTCACAGTGAGCACAGCAGAGCCGTAGGCTCCGATCCCCATGAACGTGGCTTGGCTCATCGCGAACTGTCCGTTACGAAACGGGGCATAGAACGAGAAGGCCAGGATCATCTGAATGCCGGCGAGTGTGGCAACCTGAGCCCAGTAATCCATTTCGTTTCAATCCCTCGCTGCCGCTGTACTACCGAAGAGGCCGGAAGGCTTGATAAGTAGAATCACGATCAGCAGTATGTACCCTGCCATGTTCCCGAAAGAGGATGACAGGTAGACAGTGGCGAACACCTCGACGAAGCCGAGGATAAGGCCAGTGATCATCGCTCCGTAGAAGTTGCCAATGCCGCCCACGATGAGCACGATCAGTCCCTTGACCGCGATATTGGTGCCGATGAAGGGTGTGAGGACGCCAAAATACTGACCCAGCAGCACACCGGCTGCACCTGCGACCGTGGAGGCGATCACCAGCGTGATCAGCCCGACCTGTCCCGTGTCGACTCCCAGGAAGGCTGCCGTTTCACGGTTCTCGGCTGTGGCCCGTATATATCGTCCCAGTTGGGTGCGCATCACCATGTAGGAGAGGCCGACCAGGAGGCTGATGGAGACGGCTGTCATGAGGAGCTGATCTGCCGTGATTGTCATCCCCCAGAACTCGTACGTGCCTATGCCGATGTTGGATGGGAAGCCCTTGGGGTCGGGCCCAAACAGTTCGCTTAGTCCATTCTCCAGAACCATCGTCAATCCGAGAGTGGCTATGAAGGGCGCCATCTCGTTCGTGATTGTGGGCCGTATCACCAGCCGTTCGGTGAGTGCTCCAATCGTGCCTGCCGCGATCATCCCAACCAGCACAGCAACGAGTAGGTTCAGGTGGAGCGCCGAACTCGCCACGAGCGCCACGTACGCGCCCACGATGGCGATGCTTCCGTGGGCCATGTTCAGAATGCGTAGCACGCCAAACACCAGCGTGAAGCCAAGGGCAATGAGCGCGTAAGATGCCCCCAGCGATAGGGCGTTAACCATCTGCTGAGCAATCACGACGGAAGTACCCTCCTGCTATACGAACAGTCACCCTCCGAGGTACGCCTCGCGCAGAGCCTCGTTCCGCAGGAGGTCACTACTGGCTCCCTGATACACGATCGAGCCCTGCTCCATGACGTAGGCTCTGCTGGCAAGCTTCAGCGCCTTCTGCGCATTCTGCTCCACTACCAGAACGGCGATGCCCTCCTGGTTCAGCCGTCGAATGATCTCGTAGACCTCGTTGACGAGGACAGGCGCTAGTCCTAAGGAAGGTTCATCCAGCAACAGGAGCCTCGGCTGCCCGACCAACGCCCGCGCGATTGCCAGCATCTGGCGCTCGCCGCCGCTCAGCACGCTGGCTGGATTGTGCAGCCGCCTCTCGAGTGCAGGGAATCGCTCGAGGAGATCCTTGAGCTGCGCTTCGAAATTCAGCTTGCTCCGTCCTGCCGCCGCGGCCCGGCTCACCTCCAGGTTCTCCAGGACGGTCATATCCGACAGTATCGAGCGGCCCTCCGGTACGTAGCCTATTCCCAGGCGAGCGATCTCATGGGGTGGACGGCCATCTATTCGCTTGGTCTCCGTGCCGAACTTGATAATGCCGCCCTGAGCCCGAGTTAGCCCCATGATCGCGCGGAGCACCGACGTCTTTCCTGCGCCATTCGCGCCTATCAGAGCAACTAGCTCGCCCTTGTCGACCGCAAGGGTTACGCCCTTTGCTGCCCTAATCAGCCCGTAGCTGACTTCAAGGCTAGAGAGCTGAAGCATTCTCTTCCTCTGTCCCAAGGTAGGCTGCGACGACCTCCGGATGGGCCCTAATCTGCGCCACGGTCCCTTCCGCTATCTTCTGCCCGAAGTTCAGCACGACGACCCAATCCGCGAGTGCCCCAACGAAACGCATGTTATGGTCGATTAGGAGCACGGTGATTCCGAGACGGCGCCGGACGTCCAACACAAAGTCCGCGAGCACCGCGGCCTCCTTCGCGTTCATCCCAGCCGCAGGCTCGTCCAGCAGGAGTAGGCTGGGCTTCAGCGCCAGAGCCCGTGCAATTTCCACTCGCCGCTGATCCCCGTAGGACAGCTCGTTCGGATAGCGCGCAGCCAACGCAGCAGCTCCAAGGCGATCCAGCAGGTCAAGGCTCTCGGCATGAAGGGATCTAAGTTCAGAAGCGACTGCTCGATAGCGCGTGAACATGCTGAGGAACCCTGGGGGGTTCCCACCCGCCATGGCCACCGCAAGATTGTCGATCACTCTTAGAGATTGGAACAGCCGAATATTCTGGAAGGTGCGGCCAATACCAAGACGGCTAATTCGGTGCGTCTGAGCAGATGTAATCTCCTCGCCTTTGAAAAGGATGCTCCCTTCGGTGGGAGACATCACCCCGGTAATCAAGTTGAACAGGGTCGTCTTCCCAGCCCCGTTGGGGCCTATCACAGCACAGATCGAGTCGGACTCAACCGACAAGGATACCCTGTTGATCGCGGCAAGTCCGCCGAACCGCTTCGTGACCTCTCGAATGTCCAGAAGCTGCATCGGATCCCGTCTCCTCAGGTGCTACCGATGGGTTCCCCAGCCCAATGATCGCCGGTCGAGCCACCGGTCGGATGGGGGCAGGCTGAGAGGCGACGTCCGCTCCGCAGCCTGCCTCCTGCCATGGAAGAACCGAACCTGGCTCACACCGCGTTCGTTTGGTGTGCTACTTACTCACCGCCACGAACTGCCCTTTAGCGATCACCTTGCCAAGGCCGATGCTCTTGCGTATGGCGAGGCCGCTTCCGGGCTTAAACGAGAAGCTGCCAGTGACGCCTTCGATACTTGCGGTCGACATTGCCTTTTGGATGGAGTCGCGCGTTGGCTCCTTGCCTGCTCGCTTGATCCCGTCGAAGACGAGCAGGGCAGAGTCGTAGCCCAAACCATCTATGTCGCCGGGCGTGGTCCCATACTTGGCCTTGTAGTCCGAGACGAAGCCCTGCACAACCTTGCTCGTGCTGGCGGGATTTAGCAACATGAGCGACGTCATCCCCAGCGCCGCGCCGCCCGATGCATCCCAGATTGAGGGGATGGGCTGGGTCACCGGGGAGACCCATGGGGTCTTTATGCCGAGCTCAGCGCCGCGCTTCAGCATTCGAGCCAGGGCATCGGCAAGAACCGGCGCCACGATGGCGTCGATCTGGCCACTGACCGATTTGATCTCCGTCAACTGGGGTGACAGATCAACCGCATCGCGAAGATACGTCACTTCCTTGACAATCTCGATCCCCTGCTTCGGGGCTTCCGCCTTGAAAGCGTTCATGGGCTGGATGGAGGCGTCGTCGTCCGAAGCGCCAATCAGAGCCACTCGTTTGACTCCCATCTGCTTCAAGGCTGCCGTCGCGAGCTGTACCGCCTGGGGAGCTGTAGGGGCGATCCTGAAGGAGTATTTCGAGTCTTCGTTCGGCGATACGACGGCGGTCATTCCAGGGCTGACGAAGGGCAGTTTAACCTGGTTCGCGACTGCGGTGACTGCCAGCCCTTCCGCAGAGGCGTTGGCGCCGATTAGGACCAGCACGTCGGGGTCTGCGGCCTGCTTCTGATATACCGCGACTGCCTGAGTCTTGTTGCTGGCGGTATCCTGCTGCTTGAATACCACCGGTCGACCGTCGATGCCGCCCGCCGCGTTGATCTCATTCACGGCGACGTCGACTCCGCGTTGCATGGCCTGGGCATACATCGCGGCAGCCCCGGTTGTGCCGAGGGCACCGCCTATGACAATTGGTTTCGGCCCGCTCGCGGGGGCGGCGCTTTGGCAGCCCGCCAGCGCGAGGACAAGAGCCACGATCGATAGAACAACCGCGAGGACACGTGTCCACCTTTTCGCCATCGCTGTCTTCTCCTTTCTCACTGGTACTGACTTAAGGCCAACGTTCGATTTCGGGGCCTGGCCCCGGTCCCCTTGAAGAGCTGCACGTCCGCCGTGTGCGAGAAGACGCCAGAGCGGACGGGAACTGCGCTGTTCGAAATCGAGAGGTCAGTGAACGGCAATGTTCAATCTGGTGCACCGCTCGCGCACGTCGCACCGGGGAATAAGAGGCAACCCGCACGGTGCCATTCGCCCCATTGCGAGTCAAGTAGCTAGCTAAGCGAGCTATCTGGCGCTGAGCGCATCTCGCGCCGTCAGTCCCTTTTTCCGAGAATGGTTACCGCGGAGTTGAAAGCCCCAGGTCTGCCGCCAAGGGTATGGGCCAACCCGATTCTCGCTTTCTTCACCTGGCGAGGTCCAGCCTTGCCCTGTAGCTGCTTATAGACCTCGTAGATCATTCTGAGACCGCTGGCCCCAATCGGGTGGCCGAAGCATTTCAGTCCTCCGTCCGTGTTCACCGGCAGGCCGCC
>JAJYKO010001145.1 GCA_021788565.1 Chloroflexota bacterium | reverse complement strand
GACATGTGAAGCTGCTATCGTAGTTGCTGAAAACGACATCTGATACTACCGCAAGGGGGTGAAGCTGCCAAGGGATGGACGTTGAGGAGATTGCGAGAATGGTAGCGATTATTCAGGAGGATAGGGACAAGGGCGCCATACAACTTGCCACGGATGCCGTGCGACTGCTCGGCGATATGGCGGCCGATGGAGAAGTCTCGGATGCGCAATTCGCCGATCTCTTCCCCCATACCGCCCGCGCCCTGGGGATGTCCCGCCCCAGTATGGCCCCGCTCCTCAATGGCGCAGGGGCGTTACTGGCGGTATGGCTGGAGGCGGACGGAGAGTCGAAGCCGGTGGAAGCGAGACTCAAGGTAGCTGAGTTGGCACGACGCTGGGTTGCCAGGCAGGACGAGGCGGCGCACCTCATCGCCGATCAAGCGGCGAAGGTCATCTCCGGAAGCGTCATCACTTTGAGCTACTCATCGACAGTCATTCGGGCGCTGGAAGCATGCTGGGACCGGAACGTTCTGAGCGGGGTGATCGTCGGCGAATCTCGCCCGCTATTTGAGGGACGGCGCACCGCGGCCGAACTGGCCTCCCGAGGAGTCCCGGTGGTGCTGATAACCGACGCCGAGATGGGTATCTTCGTATCTTCGGCGAGCTTCGCGGTTGCGGGAGCGGATACCATAATGGCCGGCGGAGCCGTCGCCAACAAGGCCGGTACCCTCCTGCTGGCCCTGGCCGCGCGCCGCTGTCACGTTCCGTTCTACACCCTGGCAGACACGCAGAAGATAGCGCCGTCCCCGGGCCGCCACAGGCGAATGCCCTTTGCTATCGAAGAAAAGGACCCGGAGGAGCTGCTTCCCGAGCCCATCAAGGGGGTTGCGGTGCGGAACGCATACTTCGACCTGACACCGGGGCGCTACGTCGCGGGCTACGTTACGGAAGACGGCGTGCTTACCCGCCGCGAGGTTGCCGAGCGCGCCCGCCATGCCCCCGGCGGAGTCCTGCTGTCGATGGAGAAGAGGTGACGGGGTGAGCGGGAGAGTGGGTGAGTGGGTGACGGGGAGAGGGGCTGCCGAAACAGGATGTACAGGTCACCCCGTCTCCCTATCTCCCACTCAGTCCATCTCCCCGTCACAACTGCAATCGCTCCAGGGTGGTTGCATCCGCTCCAGCGGCGATCATCTCCTCGATAGCCTTCTCTGAGTCGTGGGGCTGCAGGTTGACACCCAGGCTCGCGTCGACCAGGAAGGTGGCCTTGAAGCCCTGCTGGAGCGCCTCCAGTATCGTCCACCTGACGCAGTAGTCGGTCGCCAGGCCACCTACGTACAGATGTTCGATGCCTTCTCGTCGCAGGGCGTCTGCAAGGGGTGTCTCATCTGGCTCCAGCGCGTCAAAGGCGGAGTAGCTGTCCCTCTCAGGATCCATCCCCTTGGAGACCACGCTGGTTCCCTCCGGAAGCCGCAGATCTGGATGGAACTCAGCACCCTCCGTTCCCTGCACACAGTGGGGTGGCCAGATTCCACCGTACTCCTTGAAGTGTTTGGTCACGCTGGGATGCCAGTCCCTTGAGGCGTAAACGGGTAGATCGGCCCCGGCGAATCGCCCGGCGTACCTGTTGAGTACCGGCACGACACGGTCGCCGTCGGTCACTCCAAGGGCCCCGCCGGGCATGAAGTCATTCTCGATGTCCACGATCAACAGAGCGCTCTTCCCAGCCATAGTGCTACCTCCCCTCGGTTGTGCTCCGTACCCATCAATTTTACAACCGGCTTTGCTCCGGGCACAGAAAACACCAACCGGGTTGCCGCCTCCTGACAACCCGGTTGGTGCGAAAGGGTGGAATTGCTACGACGGGAGATTACACCGGGATTAGAAACCGGACCTGAAGGAATGCTGATGGACAGATTAGGGGAGCCTTCGAAACCTGCGGTGTGAGTAGAGCAGGCTCGACTCGTGGCTGCGATGGGGCATCACCGGCCTGGATCGGAACTGAAACGTCTTTCCAGCGCTAAATCTGCGCGGCCCGAAAAAATGACAAAAAGGCAAGGTTGTCCACGGCCTTAACAGATTATCCACACTCTTATCCACAACTGTCGAGCACCGGAAGCGAGTGGCAAACCAGCCTGGCAAGAGAGTTGCATATATCTAATGCGGAAGCGGTACCTCTCCGGAGGCTCTTATGGCTCTGTACGCGGTGCTGGCTCTGTCAGCTCTGATCCTGGGGCCCTGGCTCCTGGGGTTCGCGATCAGCGCCTGGATCGACGCCTCACGTCCGAAGGAAGTCGAGCCGCCGGTGCCACCCGCGGCGGATCGCCTTGCGTTGGTTCAGCGGCTCGCCGACGGGTGGAAGGGAGTACGCGGCCATTGGATCTCGCGTCCTGAGAGCGACGGGGACCACCGCGCCGCTTAGTGTAACCGTCGTTCCCCTCTCATCTTCGTTGTGAGGGGTGACGGCGATAATATAGATGGCAGGGTGGAGCGCCCAAGACGTTCCACCCTGCCCGACGAAGCTGGCGTTTAGAGGCTTCCCCCGCCTACCCAGCGGTGACCTG
>JAJYKO010000065.1:2064-12603 GCA_021788565.1 Chloroflexota bacterium | reverse complement strand
TCCGTCTGCACTGGCGTCGATGATTGCCTGGGTTTGCTGTCGCTCCAACGCCAGCGTGGCTATGGTCGATCGCAAATTCAGACGCATCGTGTTGAAAGCCGATGCCAGCCGGCCCAGTTCATCCCCTGGCGTGATCCGTGGCTGAACGTCCAGGTCACCGGCCGTTATCGCCTCCGTCGCGTGCAACAGTGAGGAGAGCGGCCCCGTGAGCGAGCGCGTGATGAGCAGCGCCAGCAGTGCCGACAGCGGCACGGAGAAAAGGGTCAGCGCGAGGATGAGCCATGTTGCATGGGCGCTTTGCTGCCCTACCTCTACCGCGGCCGCAGCCGCTTCGCCCTGTTCCAGTCTTCTCAGTTGCGCCGTCTGATCGAGCAGCCTTTGCAGTAGCGCCCCCTGTGGGCCCTCTTCCAGCGCCTGCGCGTCGCTGATCCTACCGCTGCTGACGAGCGTCTGAAGCTGCTTCGACGTGGCATCGGCTTGCCGGAGGCCGGCTATGAACTGTTGCACGGTCGCGGTATCGATCACCGGCTTGCCTGGCGAGTCGGGTGGCTCGAACGTCAGCATGGTGTCGCGCTTGGAGGCGATCGAGTCGAGAGTGGCCGTCAACGTGGCGAGGTCGCCAGCCGTGTTCTGATCCCCCGCGCTGACGAGCCGTTGCTCGAGGTCGCGCTGACGGTAGAGCAGGGTGCGCAGGCTCCCGATGGTGCTCACCTCGGGCAGATCGCGCGTGTTGAGCTCGTTCGTCGAGGCGATCAGCGAGCTGAGTTGCTGCACGGCCAGCAGGCCGATCAACGCCGTCAACAGGATGATGATAAGGAAGCTCGCGAGCAGCCGCGGACCGATCATGAGCAGGCGGCGCCTGTGCGGTCCGCGGGGATTCTCGATGGCGTTCAGTGTCGGTTTCTCTGATATCGTCATTGGCATGGGAACTCAGGTCCCATATAAACATGATTCGTGCCAGTTAGAGAGATGTTGTTCGTAGCGCGGTCCACAGGGATACCACCGACTTCAACCCTGCTGGTAGCCTCGGTTCCAGGCTGCCTGCTTGGAGTGCGTACAGCTTGTAAAAGGGCCCCCGCCTGGCAAGGAGCTGTTCAAACGTGCCGGTTTCGATGATCCGGCCGTTGCCTATCACCAGGATCGAGTCAGCCCGTCGGATGGTGGACAGGCGGTGGGCGCTGACCAGCGTGGTGCGTCCTACCATCAGCCGATCCAGCGCCTCGACTACAGTCTGCTCGGACTGCGCGTCCAGGCCGACTGTTGGTTCGTCGAGCAGCAATATGGGTGCCTGTCGCACCATCGCTCGCGCGATCGCCAGTCGCTGTCGCTCTCCTCCCGAGAGGCCCACTCCACGTTCCTCCAGGATGGTGTCATATCCTTGCGGCAGACGACGAATGAATCCGTCTGCATTCGCCGCCTGCGCCGCGGCTGTGATGTCCGCATCGGTCGCCCCCGGGCGCCCGTAGGCGATGTTCTCCCGAATCGTGGCGCGGAAGAGCATCGGGTCCTGGGGCACCAGGGCAATCTGTTGACGCAAGCTCGCCACTGTGTACTCACGGATGTCGCGACCATCGATAAGAATCTGTCCCTCCTGGGGAGCGTAGAAGCGCTGGATCAGGTGGAGGATGCTGCTCTTGCCCGCACCCGTTTGGCCCACCAGCGCGACCATCATCCCTGGCCTAACCTCGAGGGAGACATCGTGCAGCACTGGACGGCTTGGATCATAGCCGAAGTCGACGTGACGGAACGTGACCTCCCCGCGCAGCTGTCCCGCCCGCCTCGCCGCGGGCCCATCCTGGATGGCGGGACGAGTAAGGAGCAGATCGGCAAGCCGCTCCGTGCTGGCAGTCGCTCGAGTGAACGTGTTGGTGAGCTTACTGAGTTGACGCATCGGCTTGTACATAGCGCGGAGGTACGCGGTGAGGACCAGCAGGTCGCCGACCGTGATCGAAGCTCGCATGACCAGGACAGCTCCCACTCCTAGCACAAGCATCATCCCGAGATCCGTCACCAGGCCCACCACCGACGGCATGCTGGATCCAAGATCGGCGGCGATTTCGCCCAGATCGAGGGCCTTCCTGGAGGTCTCCGCATAGCGCTGCTCGGCATTCGCCTCCATCCCGAACGCCTGCACGACCCGGATGCCCAGCAGGTTCTCCTGGGCGACGGCGTTGGCGTTGCCCTCCTGGCGGCGGGCTCGGCGAGCGACCTGCTTTATTGTGCCGAGATAGTTGCGAAGAACCAGATAGAGGGCAAGGGTGATGGCAATGCCGAGAAGACCGAACGTCGGATTGATGAACACGAGCGCGATCAACATCCCGACGATCGTCATAGCGCTGAGCAAGAGCATCGGCAGTGCGATGACCAGCGTCTCCTGGATTGCCTGCACGTCCGAGGTAAGCCGCGTCAACAGGTCGCCCATCCGCTGGTGGTCGTAGAAGGAGGGGCTGAGCTGCTGAAGGTGGGAGAAGAGCCCACAACGCAGTCGAAAGACGACGCGCTGTCCAGTGACCGCCAGCATCTTCGTGCCGAGGTAGGTCGTACCCGCGCTTATCAGAGCCAGCGATAGCATGGTGCCAAGCATGGTGCCAAGCAGCAGAGAGCGATCCTGGGCCACGGTTGCCGGAATCAGTAGAGACCAGAACCCGTGCAGATGCTTGCCGAGCAGCACATTGTCGAAGATGAGCTTGATCGGCCAGGGTGCAGCGAGGCTGACTACTGTCTCGACCAGCAGTATCAGCACAGCCAAACCAATCGTCCAACGATAGGGCCGGGCGTGCGGCCAGAAGATGTGGAACATGCCGGCACGGGGTTTGGATGGTGGTTCGAGCCGATTGGTTTTCACAGCGACGCTGCCTCCACCTGGCGCGGATGGGCCTCCAGGTGATACGGCGAGGCTTTCTCGACGATCTGCTGGGCGATTGCCTGCCATGATCCGCGAAGACGCGCCTGGGCAGCCGAGCGCATGCCTAGCCGCCGGCGTAGATCCGTATCACGCGTTAGGTGCAGTAGCGCGGAAGCCAGTTCGTGTTGGTCGTCGGGTGGATAGAGCAGACCGCACGGACCGCCAACCCCCTGGAGCAGCGAAGGGATCTGGCCCAGAACCGGGGCGACGATGGGCCGCCCCATGGCGAGGTATTCCATGATCTTCAGTGGCGAAAAGTAAAATCCGTCGCTGGACATGTATGGCGCGACGGCGATGTCCATCGCGGCCAGGTACTCCGGTATCTCACTGTGCGGCACCGCGCCAGTAAAGGTCACTGCTGACTCCACTCTCAGGTCATGGCTGAGCTGCTCCAACAGTTCGCGCTGCGGTCCATCGCCGACGACAAGCAGATGGAGTCCCTCGCGGTCCATGCCTTCCCCACGGCTCACGATGCGCTGAACGCTGGCGAAGGTTTTCAGCAGCAGATCCACCCCATGCCACGGTTTGAGACTGCCCGAGAAGCCAATCACCAGTTTATCGTCCAGGCAGTGGCGGTGACGCACTATGGAGCCGTCAACCGCGGGGTGAAAACGTGCCAGATCGACGCCGTTGGGCAGCACGGCAATGCGCTCTCTCGGCGCACCGTGGCGTATCAGGTAGGCGCGCACACCCTCAGATACGGCCACCAACAGATCCGCCGCGGCGAAGGCGGCGCGCTCGATCTCTTCGGCCTCTCGTTCGAACGTCAGGCCCCAGTATCGGCGTCGTTCTTCGACGAGTGGCGCGTTTACCTCGAGGGCGAGCGGACGGTTCAGCAGTTTTGCCAGCGCCGATCCGGCGGCGCTGAAGAGCGTGTGGCGGGCGATGATGAGATCGGGCCCGAACTCGCGAAGCAGCGGCAGCGCGGCACCGACGAATCCGGGATCCGCGAGGAACTGCCGGATCTCCGAGTAGACGTGCGTGTGATCGTGCCCCGGGTCCAGACGCGTGAGCCCAGCCGCGACGAGGCTTGCCTGGTTCTTGAGCTGTTCTGAGGGCGCGAGCACGATCAGCGGAGCGCGAACTCTATTCGTGACCTGGGCAGGCACAGCGTCGGAACGACCCGCGGCACCGACGATTTGGACGTCGTGCCCCAGCTCCACCAGGGCACCGGTAACCTCGCGCACGTGGACTGAAGCGCCTTTGTTGCCAAGTACAGGGATGCCGATGTCGGCACAGACGTAAGCGATTTTCATGTCATCCATCCGTAGCTGTTCGGGAACCGGCCAGGTGCCGCCGACCCGAGATCAATTCAGTCAGCACCGACCGCGACTTTCGGCAGCACGCTCGGCAGAATATCCACAGGGAACCTATCCCGAACCGGGCGCTCTGGTATCGGCCGGAACCACTTTCTGTCGGTGTCGCCGCGACTTGCGCCGATCTCGACCGGCCGCGAGTGCGGGCGATCGAGACCTTGCACTATCGCTCTGCGCGCCATTTCCTGTGCATCGAACGTGATACCCGCGGCCGCAAGCTCACGTCCCAGGGGACGCGGTTGCGCGAGCGCTGTCTGGACGCTTTCGATCAGCCTGTCGGGCGTCAATAGCTCGGGATGGAGCATCTGCACCAGCCCGCGCTCGGCGAGGACCGATGCACGTATCAACTGCTCCTGACGAGGTGCCGTGCGCGGAACCAGCAGCGCGCGCTGGTGCAACGCGAGCAGCTCGCAGGTCGTGTTGTACCCGGCCATCGCGACGACCAGGTCCGCTGTTCGGAGCAGCGGCAAGGGATCGGCCAGGAACGATTCCATGTGCACTTTCTCTGGCGGCAGGGCGGCGGCGAGGTCGTGAAGCTTGCGTCGTTCCGCCTCGTCCATCAGGGGCCCTGTGAGGACGACGCTGGCGAACGGGATAGAGGGTAACGACTTCAGACCGGTCAGATAGGCGCGCATCAGGGTGAAGCCGTCACCCCCTCCGCCTGCCGTCAGCACGACCAACGGCTCATCGGAGGACGACCATCTGTCTCGAGGCGTGCCACCGCGAGGCGGAGCGGGAGCCGTGGCATCCTCCGTTGTGTTGTCCGAGACGCGATCCAGATAGCCGCAGTAGCGCACGCGCTCATTCACAGCCGGGGGCAGACCGTACTCCGCGCCGACGTCGTAGACAGCTTGAGAGCCGTAGACCAGGATCAGGTCGTACCCATGCTCCAGAGTGTGGTAAACACCTTCCTCTCGCCAGGCCCGTCGAACGACATGGCTCGCGTCGATGATGTCACGAAGGCCAAGCACCCGCAGGCACTGAGGCTGTTGGTTCCGTAGCATGGCGAGGGTGGGCAACACCTCACCCTTGAGTCCTTGCGGCGCGTGGTCTACCAGGAAGACGTCCGGGCGGTAGGTGCGTGCCGTTTCCGTCAGGAGTGCCGCGCGCAGGTTTCGGATTGTCGCGAATTCGAGATCCAGGCTACGTGCCTGATAGGCCCCGGTGTCTGACTTGGTCACCGCCGGCAGTTTGACGTAATCGGTGCGAGGCGGCAGCGTAAACGAGTGCGCCAGCGGGGAGCCAGTGACGATCAGCACTTCCACGTCGGGCATGGTCGCCGTGAAATGCGTTGCGAGTGAGAGCATCCGCCGCAGATGGCCCAGTCCGAAGGAGTCGTGGCCGTAAAGAAGGAAACGCCGTACTGGCATCGTCTTCATCTGATTAACCCACCATTTCCCTTGTCTTACTACCCAGGTCCAATCGCCGGTCATCGCTCGGAAGATACGCGGGCGACGGCGCCGGTTCCTGGTTGACGAGTAGACGAAGGAGGTCCTTTGTGTTAGTCGCCATATCGAAGCGCGAGAGCACCGTCCGGTGCCCGGCTGCTACCAGGCGCTCGCGTAGAAGCAGGTCGTCGAGGAGACGGGCCATCGCTCTAGCGAGAGCGGCGCTATCGCGCTCCGGCACGAGCAGGCCGTTCTCCCCAGGGTTGATCAACTCCGGTATACCGGAAACCGGCGTGGAGACCACCGGCACGCCAATGTGGAGGGCCTCGACGAGCACGTTAGGAATCCCGTCGCGGTCACCGTTCTCGGCTACGATGGAGGGCAGAACCATGACTGTCGCGTGTCGATACATCTCTATAACGTGTTCGTGGGTTTCTGATCCCCATAGCTGCACTCGGTCGGTGAGTGCGAGGTCGCGGATCTGCTGCTCCAGAACCGGCCGCAGCGGCCCCTCACCGACGATTCGACAGTCGAAATCGTAGCCCTGGTCCAGGAGACCGCGGCACGCTTGCAGTAGATAGGGAAGCCCTTTCTTCTCGACGAGTCGCGCAACCGAGAGAATCAGGGGCCGCTCGGACGGTGTGGCGACCCTGGTGTCGTGCGACCGAAGGTCGCGTAGGTCCAGACCGTGATAGATGCGGTGAACCGTCACTTCGTCACCCCGGTCGAGGAGCGACTCCAGGTATTGCTGTCCGTGGCCGTTGCAGGTGACGACGTAGCGAGCTTGCCTCATCTTGTACGCCAGGCTCGCTCGGGGCGAGAGGTAGATATCCTTGGCGTGCGCCGTGAAGCTGAAGGGGATCCCCGTGAATTGGTGTGCGAGCAGCGCCACTGTCGCCGGCGTGTTGGCATAGTGCGCGTGGAGATGGGTAACGCCATCTCGCTCCAGTCGGTTAGCGAGGTAGGCAGCAAGATAGATCTGCTTGATGGTCGCCGGATCATGAAATCGGATGAGCGCTGTGGCGCTGATCGAGAGAAAGGCAAATGGATTCTTGAGGAAACGCCGAGCTACTCCAGCCAGCAGGCCCCGCAGTCCTCTCGGGAAACCTCTGGGAACATATGTGATCGGTGAAAGTACATTGCTCGCGGCCTGATTGACCTTTCCGCTCGGCTGGAGCAGTGAATATATGCGCAGGTTCAGACCTTGACGCTCCAGCTCGAGCACCTCGTGCAGGATGAACGTCTCGGAGAGCCGCGGAAAACTCTTGATCAGATACGCAACCCTCGACGAGCTCGATTCAGAAAACTCCATGACCGTCTCCTCACGTCTCGTGTGTCTGCGTTCATACTAGCCGCGCGAGGTTGTGTGGAGGGTGGGAAAAGGTTGGGAGAAGGTTGCGGTTCAGAGGACGGGCGGGGGACGCGGGCGAGGTTAGCCTCCCGCCCGCGCCATGGCGCTTGATTTGGAGGCTGCCGTCAGTCCAGGCTGTACAGACGGGCCGCGTTGTCGTGGAGGATCATCCTCGCGGCTCGCTCCGCCTGGTTCTGGGTCATGAGTCCAAGTTCGACCGCATCACCCAGCGCCTTGCTAAGGCCGATCTTTGCGGTGATTCCCGCGAGCCAGGCGATCTCCGGCGTGCCGTGGCTGCCGCTACCGATCATCAGCTTCGATATGGGGGCAATCCCGATCAGATCCCGATAGCACTCGGCGATCCGGAGAGAGACCCACGGCGTCGTCCAGCCCATATCCACCCAGAGGTGAGGGATTGCGTGCGCCATCATCGCGGCGTTCTGAATCCAGGGGTAGGACCCGTGCAATAGAACTACTTTGGTCCGCAGAAACTCCGTCCGTCTGAGCAACGGTGCCAGGAGGAACGGGTCGGCGTTGGAAACAGGGCCGTCCCAGAATCCGCCGGTGATTCCGCTGTGGAGATGGATGGGTATGTCAAGTTCCTGTCCTTGGATCAGCGTAGCGGCGAATAGTGCCATGTAGATCCGCTTGTACGCTTCCACGTCCCCTGACTTAGCGAGACCGAACACTGATTCGGCCTCCGCTTCCGTGCACAGAGGCGCGCCGAACCCGATCTCCTCCGCCAGGTGCGATTTCACCCCGACGAAGCCATCCTGCTTCACAGCACGCGCCAGGGCTTCCTGGTAGCGAAGGAGCAGCTGTGCGTAGGACTCGCTCTCGCCCAGCAGCTTCTTGATGGCTGGTCCCATCTGGAAGAGCCGCATAATCCTGCCCGGCATCAGCTTCAGCACGGGGGCGTCCGCCGGCAGGTCGCTGTCCAGCACCGTCCCCACGATCCCGGCGTCCTTGTATAGCATCCTTGCATACGCGCCGAAGTCCGCGCCCGTGCGCCGGTTCCGCTCCGCCGCAACCGCTTCCAGTTCCGCCGGGCATCCGAGCACCCTGGAGATCTGGCACACCATGGTCTGAACCACGCCCATGTTAGGGAAGTGATGGCGCAGTTCGTCGGTGGCGCCCCACAATCGCGGCTTGACGCCCGGTTCGGGAAGGTCGCCCATACCATGAAAGAACTCACGGGCCAGCGATTCTGGAGACAGGATCGTCTTGGAGGGATCCATCGGATGGCAGTGGTTGTCGATGACAGGGACGTCTGCGAAATCGAGCATCGCTGCCCACCTCTCTTCGCGCTTCGTTACGAGGCCTGCTAGCGCATCATCATACGGGTAGCGGGCCTCAAGAGCAATATTGTCAATAGTATCGATGATAACGGTTAATTGACATGGATCAGGTCAACAGCTAAGATCCAGTTGGAGAGTGCGAGGCAGCTGGACGGCCACCAACCGACCTCCATGGAACGATTTCGGTGGGGGCGACAGGACAAGTGCCACAACCGCGGGGCTTGTCGGCCGGTATCGCGGCCGTCGTGATCACCGTAGTCATCGCGAACCTGGGCAACAACATCGTCTCTCCCCTCATGCCGGCCCTCAAGGATTACTTCGGCTCCTCCGCTGGCGAAGTCGCGCTGGTTGCCTCGGGATTTGGCCTCGGTAGGCTGGCCATGGATATCCCGGCCGGTTTGCTCACCGACAGAATCGGCCCAACCAGGCTGTTTACAGCCGGGATCCTGGTGGCGGGGATAGCCGCAGGCCTGGCGTCCATCTCCACCAGCCTCGAGCAGCTGATCTTCTTTCGCACGGTGATGGGTCTTGGCTCGTCCATCATGTCGACGGTCGCGCTGGTGCTGCTGGCCCGCATAGCTCCCGCGGAACAGAGAGGCACGGTGCTCGGTTTCTACATGAGCGCGATGCTGCTCGGCCAGGCTATCAGCCCCACGATAGGGGGCTATCTCGGCACCGTGTTCGACTGGCGCGCAGCCTTCGTTTTCTGCGCTCTCACCCCGTTCATCTCCTTCCCGATGAACTTGCTCGTGACATCGAAGACGGACGCCGTGCAATCCAGCGAGACCGCGGACCGTGACGACTCGAGAAAAGGGAGTGGCGATCTGCGCGGCAGCGGTACCCCGCTCTCGAGCATTCCCAACTGGCCTGCACTGGCCAGCGTTTATTTTGGCACATTCGCCAACTTCTTCAATCGCCATGGAATGCGCTCTTCCCTGCTTCCGCTGTACGCCGGCATGATCCTGGGCCTCGATTCCGGCATGATCGGGTTGATCCTAACCACCGGCGCGGTCATAACTATCGTCGTCAACCTGCCCAGCGGCACCATTGCGGATCGAGTCGGGAAAAAGACTCTCCTTGTGCCCGGTCTGCTCACCCTGGTCGCTGGGAACGTATCACTCCTCATGGGTGGCGGTATCGAGTACTTCGTCATCGCCACTGTGCTGATATCCATGGGGGTGCTCTCCAACAGCATGCAAACGGCTCTCGTGGCAGACCTCGTGCCCAAGCCGCTGGTTGGGAAAGGGATGGGGATGTATCGGTTCACCGCGGATCTGGGGGTTGTGGTGGGCCCCCTCGTGATGGGCATGATCGTGGACCGGTATGGCTTTCCGGTTGCCCTGGCGGCGGGGGGCTGCGTAGTGCTCCTGGGTGTGGCAACGACCCTCGTCTTTATCCCCAGGCGCGTCGGGACCGAGCCCGCCCATCAAATCGTGTAGCGGTTCTGGGACAGCCTGTGGCAACCGAGCCGGCAAGCTGATAGACTGAGATTGTCTTGAGGCGCCGCATTCTCGGCCGTTGGGCCCTAGCGGTCTGGGACTCGTGATTAGAAGCCTGGGAGCCTGGATTGTCTCAATCCAGGCGGTTCCCCGCTCGCGTTCACGAGGACAACGCCGGCTCCAAGATGCTGGATAACGATCACCTCTTTTGGTCTGGGAGTTAGCTGTCATGTCCTACTGGATTATCACAGGTCGAGAAAGTTGCCCCGTGGCTAAGTACGTGACCCAGGTAGTCTCTCAAGAGGAGATAGACGATCAACCAGGTGGGAATGAGCCGCTGTATCGGTGGGTGGTCGAGGCCTGCGAGGGCCAGATGCAGAAACTGGCGGTCCATCCCCAGGTGGTGCGCGTGGCGTGGGAACGAAGGTAGCACTGGACCTCTGATTATTCCTCCATACCGTGACTTCGGCCTGGCATTCCCGAAGCCCATTTGCCATCCCCAGGGGATCCCTGCTGACCCGTCCAACCGGCATATAACTTGCACGCTGTTTCTAGTTGAACCCCGCTCATTCCTGGACGCGCTACCCTGAGGAGGCTATCTTGGCCGGCCAACTGCGTCCCGGGGGAGATATGCTGCTCCCCCAGGGAAGAAGGAATGGAGACGCCGAGCGCTTCGAAGCCATCGTGGTGGGTGGTGGCCCTGCCGGGGCGACGGCTGCCCGCAAGCTTGCCTCGCTTGGCCATCGGGTACTCCTGCTGGAGCGCGAGCCATTGCCGCGCTACAAGCCCTGCGGAGGAGGACTAGGGCCCAAAACGGTAGCCCAACTGCCTTTTCCCATCAG